>PXUA01000016.1 GCA_003022435.1 Bacteroidetes bacterium SW_9_63_38
CCATGATGACGGCAAAAAACTCCAGGCTACCGAAGAGGGAGTTCATGGTTTGACGATCATAGGTGCTACAGATTTATGCAGATCGACGGTCTATGCATAGACCATCGATGATCAACGGCCAAAAAAAGAGACTCGCGTTCTCACGTCGCAACTGTTTCCGATGCCCGTTCAACGTGTTCGAGGGCGTCCCGCCACACCTCCACGCCGCGCTCGAAGGCTCTCCGCCCTTTTTCCGTAAGCCGGTACACCTTGCGTTGCCGTCCATTGTGCGTTTCCTCCGTGGCCTCGGCGCAGCCGCACTCCTTAAATTCGCGGAGGATCGGGTAGACCGTTCCCTCCGTCGGGACGCAAAACCCGTCCGTTTGTTCGTCGACGGCCCTGGTGACGCCGTATCCGTGCAGGGGCTCATCGTACAGCGCGCGCAGGATAAAGAACTTACAGAGGCTCTGATTCATCACAGAGCGCCAGTAGTCCTCGGTCGTGATGTCGCCGGCCATTGGTCTGCGTAGGGCTGTTACCTTGATGGTCAAGGGGTGATATACGATGCTCTCGTCTCTGTTCCAGACGGAGCCTTCGTCAACGTAACCCACGCTACAGAAGCCAGATCGGCGAGCTGATTCGGGATCCCGGCTCCGTCGGACGCACTTCGTTTTGAGTACACGTTACCCCCTGTTCGCCGCCCCGAACGTGTCATCGATCCAGTTGGCCAACGCGTCGCGCACCCGCCGGAAGGCCGCCCGCTTCTCCTCGTCGGTGCCCTCAACCGCGGAGGGATCGTCGAAGCCAACGTGCACGTTTCCTTTCCGGGCTGGCACGTAGGGGCAGCGTTCCTTTGCGTCGTCGCAGACAGTTACCACCATGTCGAGGGGCATTCCGGCGATCGTGCCCGCCGACTCAGCGTCGCCTTCCGACACGGCGGTACCCATGCCGAGCTCCCGGGCAACCTGCTCTACGCTTTTGGAGGTGTGGTCGGAAATGTCGATGCCGATCTCCTTCATCACCTTCACAGCAAATGGGCTTACGCCGCTCGGATGGGTTCCGGCGCTCCACGCTTCGTAGCGCCCCCCGTGTCGGTGATTGAGCAGACCCTCGGCCATCTGCGAGCGGGCCGAGTTGTGCGTGCAGACAAACAGAACGCGCCTCATGAGTCTGATCGGGGTCGATTACGTGCTGTCAGGAAGAAAAGGGGACTCGTCAGGACGACTCCCCGTTCTCAAGAGTACCTGACTGGACGCGGAGGACTTCCTTGATCCCATCCCCTTCTGGTTTCCGCCTAAGGATTTTCGTAGTTGGTACGTGCACGGTCGTCGGACGTAGCGGACTGAATCGTCATTGAACCAGCCTTGGGCTATCCCGGATTTCTCACGGGACGCTACTGCGACTTCAGAGGCGGCCCCGACAGCGGTCGAGGGCAGGCTCCAGTCTGCTCATTTTTGCTCCTCGACGATTCACGAAAGCTTTCGGGATCGCCTGCGGTGCGCGAATGGCATCTTGATCCCGACAGCTGTCGGGACTCGCTATGCCTCTCGTGAGAAAACCGGGCTATGTTGACGGCGGAGCATCCTCCGGTCCGAAGGTCGTGTCGATCCAGTCGGCCAGTCTGTCGCGGGTGCGCCGGAAGGCCGTGCGTTTCTCATCGTCGGTGCCCTCGACGGCAGAAGGATCGTCGAAACCCTGGTGCAGGTTCTCCTTCTCGGCCGGGATGTACGGGCAGTTCTCCGCGGCGCCGTCGCAGACGGTGACCACGATGTCGAGCGACGTGTCGGCGTAGGTGTCGACGTGCTCAGAGGTATGCTTGGAGATATCGATGTCGATCTCGTCCATCACCTCGGCGGCAAACGGGTTGACGCCGCCGGGATTCGTGCCCGCGCTGCGAATCTCGTAGCGACCACCATAGCGATCGCGCAGCAGCCCCTCGGCCATCTGGGAGCGGGAGGAGTTGTGGGTGCAGACGAAGAGAACAGCGTCCATGGAAAGCCCAAAGATCGAGGAGGAAAACGGATGGGTGGCTACTACATCTGTGACGCGGCGCCTTCGACGTAGAGCGACGACCACCGCCACCACTGGTCGAGGCCCACACGCAGCGGCGCGCCGCTCAGCGACACGAAACTGCGGTGCACGTATACCGTGAGGCCCTGCCGCTCCGTTTCGACGTAGGCCTCCAGGTCGGACGGCGGCTCGGTGCCAACGGTCGCCAGGTCGACGCGCCCCCCACAGCACCCGTGGCGCGGGCTCGGGCGGATCGTGAGCACCCCGCCCTCCTCGCGGGCATAGCCGATCGCCTCCTCGTCGATCGATAAGTCCAACTGGGACTCGATTCCGGGCATCCCTTAATCTGAACTGTGCTATAGACGACTGTGTGAGAGCCTACTGGCCTTCAAGAAAATGCCGCTCGGAGATCTGCAGAGGCGAAGCGCTCGGAAATTCTTCAGTGTATGAGCGAACGGAGGGAGCGAGTGTGAAGAATTTCAGCGCCCTGAGCGAGGAGATCCCAGATCTCCAGCGAGGAAGTAGTCTCCGGACTGCGAAGCCGAGACAGATGTCAGGCATTTTCTTCATAGCCTTGATCTTTCCAGTCCCTTTTGTATCAAGACAAAAGGGACATTCAAAACGGCGGTGGGAAGAAGCATTCAGCGAAGGAGGCTGTCATCCAGAGTCCGCACACCGGAACTCAGGCCGCGGCCGTCCGCCGCTCGAACTGCGGCCGCGTCGCGTTCGCGATGCGCACCAGCGTCAGCATGAGCGGCACCTCCACGAGCACGCCCACCACCGTGGCCAGCGCGGCCCCGGAGGTCACCCCAAACAGGGCGATGGCCGTCGCCACGGCCAGTTCGAAGAAGTTGCTGGCGCCAATCATGCCCGCCGGGGCCGCGATGGCATGCGGCACGCGCCAGGCGTAAGCCCAGCCGTACGCAATTGCGAACACAAAGAACGTCTGCACCACGAGCGGGACCGCGATCAAGGCGATGTGGAGCGGGTTCTGCAGAATCACCTCGCCCTGGAAGGAAAACAGCAGCACCAGCGTCAGCAGCAGGCCCACCATCGTCACCGGCCCGAGCCGCTCCAGGAACACAGTGTCGAACCACTCCTCGCCCTTCGCCTGAATGAGCCAGGTGCGCGAGAGAACCCCCGCCGCCAGCGGAATCACGATGTAGAGGCCCACCGACAGCAGCAGCGTGTCCCACGGCACGATCACATCGGAGAGGCCCAGTAAAAACGCCGCGATCGGCGCAAACGCCACCAGCATGATGAGGTCGTTGATGGCGACCTGCACGAGCGTGTAGGCGGCATCGCCGTCGGTCAGGTAGCTCCACACGAACACCATCGCCGTACAGGGCGCCGCCCCGAGCAGAATGGCCCCCGCTACGTACTCGCTGGCCAGGCCCGGCTCAATCAGCGGGCCGAAGATGCCCTTTAGGAAGAGCCACGCGAAGCCGAACATCGTAAACGGCTTAATCAGCCAGTTCACCACCACGGTCACCGTGATGCCCTTCGGGTGGCGCCGCACGCCGAGGATGCTCTTGAAGTCGACCTGCACCATCATCGGGTAGATCATCGCCCAGATGAGAACGGCGATCGGCAGGTTGACCTGGGCCACCTTCATCTCGCCCAGCACGTTGGGCACGGCCGGAATTAGTTGGCCAACGGCCACCCCCACGGCGATGCAGAGGGCGACCCACAGGCTCAGGTAGCGCTCAAAGACCCCGAGGTCGTCCTGGTTTTTCTCGGCGGTCGCGTCGATGTCGTGAGAAGGCCCCTCGTGGGCCTGCCCATCCTGGGCAGAGCCGTTCTCCGGCGAGTCGGGCGCAGCGTCTGTGGCCGTCGGATCCGTCGTCGAGTTCTGGTTGGGCATAAAGAAGACGCGTTCGGGATTCGTTCAAATTCAGGGGTAGACCAGACCTGTCAGATCTTTCTTGTATTAGGCTTGCACCGGCACGGCCTGCGTGGTGCCGCGAGCCAGGGCCCGCAGGCGGTCCGGCCCCACCGGTTCGTCCGGCATCCAGGGGGCCAGGGCGGTGCGTTCGGCGTGCTCGCCCTGCACCGCCTCAATCTGCGGCGCCTCGGCGTGGGCGCGCTCCACCAGCAGCGGATCCGACGGCCCGGCGGCCGCGAGGCTCTGGTTCACGACCCAGGCGTAGGGCGTGATGTCGGCCCGCTCCAGGTCGTCCTGCAGCTGCTTCGCCTCCAGGACCGGCGTCGTCTCCGGCAGCGTCACAAGCATAATCTTCGTGTAGTCCGGGTCCTGCAGGCGCATGAGCGGCGTCGTGATGCGGCCCGCCTCCACCTCGCTCGTGCGCATCACCTCGCGGTGGTAGGAGCCGGTCGTGTCGAGCAGAAGCAGCGTGTGGCCGGTCGGCGCCGTGTCCATCACCACGAACTGGCGCTGCGCCTTCCCGATCTCGCGGGCAACGGCGCGGAAGACGGCCACCTCTTTCGTGCAGGGCGAGCGCAGGTCCTCCTCCAAGAGCGCCCGCTCTTCGGGGTCCATGTCCGTGCCCTTCGTCTCGAGGACGCTATCGCGGTACTGGCGCGCAGCTTCGTCCGGGTCGATGGCACTCACCTCCAGGTTCGGAAGCGCGTCGGCCCCCACCGCGTCGGTCACGTGGGCGGCCGGGTCGGTGGTCGTGAGCAGGACCTCCTCGCCCCGCTGGGCCAGATCGACGGCCACCGACGCGGCGATCGTCGTCTTGCCGACGCCGCCCTTCCCCATCACCATGATGAGGCCGTGCCCGTCGCCCGCGAACCCGTCAACCAGGCCGTGAATGTTCGGGAGATCGATCTCGGGCGGCTGCTCCGCGCCGTTTGTCGCGGCCGGCGGCTCCTCGCCGGACACCAGGCTCCGGAGGGCGCCCAAGCCCACGAGGTTGTAACCCTTCAACGGGACCGTGTCGCGCGGCAGGTCGGCCAGTTCCTCCGGCATCGCGGCGAGCGCCTCGTCGGCCCGGCGCTCCATCGCCTCGGCCAGCGGATCCGACGGATTCTGGGCCCGGAAGACCCCGTTCACGGCGAGCCGCTGGTTCGTGATGTCCAGCTCTTTGAGCTCGCCGCTCGACCGCGCCGCCTCCTTGAACGCCGAGGCCTCCGGGCGGCTCACCAGCATGAGCGTCGTCCGCTCTTCATCCTGCAGCGCCTCGACAGCGGCGGTGTAGCGCTCCTGCTGGGCCTCCAGGCCGGAGACCGGCCCGAGGCAGGACGCCCCGTCCGGGTTCTCCTCAATGTAGTCGCTCCAGGCGGCCGGCAGCTCCAGCAGGCGCAGCGTGTGACCCGTCGGGGCCGTGTCGAACACGATGTGGTCGAAGTCCGCGGCGGGTCCCTCCCCGGCCAGGAACTGGGTAAACTTGTCGAACGACGCGATCTCGGTCGTGCAGGCGCCGGAGAGTTGCTCCTCCACCTGCTCGACGGTCTCGTCGGGGAGCACGCCCCTCATCGGCTCGATGACGCGCTCGCGGTAGTCGTCCGCCGCGGCCTCCGGGTCGATGTTGACGGCCGACAGGTTCGGCACGCTCTCGACCGGCGCCACGTCAGATCCCACCGGCGCTTCGAGCACCTGCTGGAGGTTCGACGCCGGGTCAGTGCTCACGAGGAGGACATCGTTTCCCGCATCGGCGAGGCGAACCGCTGAGGCGCAGGCGAGGGATGTCTTGCCCACCCCACCCTTGCCGGTGAAGAAGAGGTAGCGGGACGGATTGTCAAGAACGGACAGCATGGCGAATCTGGATTCGAGAATGGGTCAGTGTCAACAGTGTGAAGTTGTTTGATTCGAAGGAGCCTCATCGGTTGGGGCTCGAAAATAACCGGTTATCGCCCCTTCCGGCCTTCAGAAAATAGCCGCTCGGATGCCTACACTTCCGGAACGACCGAAATTTCTCATGTCTGAGCAAGGCAATCCCAGATTGCCAAGCGAGTTCGAGAATAGGGATCTCAGATCCCCTTCAGTGTGGCGAGCACAGGTCTCAGGCTATTTTCTGCGCCCTGGGCGAGGCCACCTAGATGGCCAGCGAAGAAGTAGTTTCAGACTGCCAGCCAAGCCCTTTTACTTCGTGAGTCGCTTCGCTCGTCTCGTCCATTTTGGGGCCATCAAAATGGACAGCTAACGGTACAGGAAATTTTCAACACCGGCGGTCACACCACCGCAGTGGCGAAGCAGCCAGTGTGTCTACGCGGGTTCGAGCCCGGCCATCCGGGCGAATTCCTCGCGCGACGGGTACGACCATCGGGACTGGATCTCGCCGTCGACGATAACGATCGGCAGCACGTCCTGCCCCTCGCGCTGGAGGGCGTCGTAGACGACCGGCGTGTCCGTAAACATCTGCGGATGGGAGGACGGGTTGTAGCGCTCGACCGTGGCGCCGCGCCGCTCCAGCTTGCGCAGGACTTCGCTCACGGTCACCAGCTCGTCGTCAGCGTCCGGGCCGCAGACGCCCGTCGAGCAGCACATTGGGGGGTCGAAAACCTCAACGTTCGGCCCGTCGGACGAATCGGCATCCCCATTCTGGACATGGTGATCCGGATCGTCGCGTGTCTCCGAGTGCGTCCCCGTGATCGTTACGCTTTGCAATTCGGCGTCGCTCGCCCGAAACGCAGCCCGCTGCTCCTGGTCCAGGTGCTCGGCGAGCAGGTCGTCCGGAAGCGAAAGGACCTTGTCCGTGGCCACCTGCACGTCCCTAAACCCTGCGCCCCGGAGCCGATCCAGGTACGCGCTCCGTTCCATCGCTCCGGCCACGCAGCCCACGTACATCTCGGCGGCCTCGCGCAGCGTCTCGGGCAGTTCTCCGACATGCACAATGTCGGACACGGAAAAACGACCGCCGGGCCGGAGCACGCGCGCCATCTCCGCGAACGCCCGCTCCTTGTCCGGCACCAGGTTGAGCACACAGTTGCTGAGAACGACGTCGACCGCATTGTCGTCCACCGGAAGATCCTCAATGTCCCCGACCGCGAACGTCACGTTCTCGTGGCCGAGCGTGTCGGCGTTTGTCCGGGCTGATTCCACCATCTCCTCCACAAGGTCGACACCGTGCACGTGCCCGTCGGGCCCCACGTCGCACCGGGCCACGAACGCGTCCATCCCCGCCCCCGAGCCCAAATCGAGCACGCGCTCCCCCGGCTGAAGGTCGGCGTACTCCGTCGGCAGGCCGCAGCCCAGGTCCAGGTCGGCCTCGGCGGCAATGTCGGCGGCGTCCTCGTAGTCGTCGCTCACGTCGAGCCCGAGTGCGTCATCGGCATCGGAGCCGCAGGACGCCGACGGGCCGCAGCACGAATCGGTTCCCTCGGCAGCGGAGCGGTACTTGGTGCGCACGACTTCTTTGAGGGCGTCGGCGGACAGGTCGGAGGTTGGCATCGCGCTGGCAGCAGTTGTTGGAAGACCAGGAACGGGGGGATCGTCGAAAACCGTCGCCCGAGCCCCTAACGGCTCGGACCATTCCCTCGAAGCAGGCATCGTGCCTACTCCTTTTATCGTTGATCGCCGATATACGATACTCGGATCAGCATCCCGCGTTTCCCAGGGCTTTTTTCTCTCGTCTCTTTCATCGTAAAAACACGATAGAAGGGGGGGTTAGGCCTCCGTGGTCTCCGGTGCAAACGTCTCGTCGATCCAGTCCGCCAGTTCGTCCCGCACGCGGCGGAAGGCGGCCCGCCGCTCTTCCGCAGTGCCCTCGGCGGCGGAGGGATCGTCGAACGACCGGTGCAGGTTTTTCTTCTCGGCCGGCAGGTACGGGCAGGCCTCCCGCGCGGCGTCGCACACGGTGATCACAATGTCGAACGTCCGGTCGCCGAGATCATCGATCGTCTTAGACGTGTGATCCGAGAGGTCGATATCGAGTTCGCTCATCACGTCGACCGCCAGTGGGCGCACGTGTGTTCGTTCGGTGCCGGCGCTGTACACGTCGTACCGGTCGCCGTAGCGGTCGCGCAGCAGGCCCTCGGCCATCTGCGAGCGCGCGGAGTTGTGGGTGCAAACGAAGAGGACGGAGGTCGTTTCCATAGCGGGCAAACGGGAACGGGAAAAGAAATTAGCAGGAAATCTCCTCAGCGGCGTCCGAGAGCTCATCGAAGAACGCCCCGAACTGCTCGCCCAGCGTCGTAATGGCCTCCGGGTCAAGGCAGTAGCAGACGCTCGGGCCGTCGACAGTGCCCCGGATGAGTCCCGCCTCCTTCAAGACCTTCAGGTGGCGGGAGACGGTCGACTGCGCGAGAGGCAGGTCCTCCACGATCTCGCCGCAGATGCACTCGGAGCGTTCGGCCAGCACACGCAAAATGGCCAGTCGGGCCGGGTGCGAGAGCGCCTTCGCCTGCTCGGCCATCGCGGCCGTCTCCGCGTCGAACTGATCGGCTTTCGTCTGCATGGGGAGCGGATTCTCGCCGTGATCGTGAATCGTCGATATAAGTTCAATCACAAAACAAAGTACTGTCTTTAAAGTTCGTCCACTGGATATACGTGTCACGAGAATCATACGAAGAGAATCGGGAAGAAGCAGGGCGGCATCGCGTTTCTGAACGCGGGAGCGCCGGACCGGCGCACGGTGGAGTACAGCGCCGAAGGAAAGGTGCTGCTGCGTCCGGGCTCCACACACTGGATCGGGGTGGTAGCAGTCGGCGGAATCGGGACGTCCCGATTCGGCGTGCCGCGCGGTCGTCCGGCGACGGTGTTCGAGGACGGCGTCGTGAGTCAGGACCTTCTCCCGGGCACCCTCACGGCCTATCAGAACCTCGGCTGGCTCCAAAGCGAAAACAGCCCCCACCAGCTCACGTGGGCCGCCCGTTTGGACTGGACTCCGCTCAACCGATTCACTCTCATCGGCGAGATCTACGGCGAAGGCCGCGCCGATCCCTTCCTGCAGGCGGCCCTACGAACGGTGCTTCTGTCCGACCGCATCGAAGCCGATGTCTCCCTGACGCGTGCCGGCCCGTTCGACGCCCGACAGACCTGGGTCACGGTGGGCCTCACGTTCATGTCAACGCCGCTCTACGGACCGGAGACCGACGATTCCCGATGACTGCCTCATCGCCCGACTCGGCAGATGGTCGTCTAGTGCAGACGGCCCACACCGTAGCCGCACTGGCGCACCAACTGTCTCGCGGCGTCGCCGTTCTGACGGTCATGTCCGCCGCGGCCGGGCTTCTCCTGTGGAGCCTCTTGTGGTGGCCGCCCAGCTCGACCCTGTCCCCCCTGATCGGCGCCAGCCTCACGCTGGGACTCCTCCTCGCCCCCGCCGCCGTGCTCGCTCTCTTCTACCAGGGCCTCCGCGACCTGCTGGCCCTCCCGGACCGGATTGCATCCCACACCCGCCGCACCGTCGACCAGTCGACCGAGGCAGCCCGCAGCGTGGTCGACGACCGGTACATGGGCGTTCTCGGACGCACCTGGGGCGTCGTGACGCAGATCTGGCAGCTCCGCACCGTGCTCCTCGACAATCGGGACCTGCTGCTCCGATACGGCCTGCTGTTTCGGTTCCTCAACCCGGGATTCCTTCTTCTCGTCGTCGGCGCCACCATCCTCAGCCTCTTGCTGATCCCCCTCAGCCTCCTCACCGCCCTCGTCGTCAGCCTTCTCTGACCATCTCTCAGTTACGAACGCCTGAACACCACCTCCCCCTGCTCCCCGTTCTTTCTCCCAACCTCCCGACCTTCCAACTTTCCCACCACCCACCATGTCCACCAGCGATTTTCTTCGCGTCGTCCTTGCCGTCCTGTTGCCGCCACTCGGCATCTTTCTACAGGAGGGCCTGGGCACACACTTCTGGATCAACGTCCTGCTCACCCTCTTCGGCTACATCCCCGGCCTCGTCCACGCGGTCTGGATCCTGGCACGGCGATAGGCCGGCGGACCGAAGATCCCATTCGAAGCGCATCGACCGTCGATTGGGGGCATTCGTATGTTGATACGTCCCCCTGACCGTCCGGCTCGCGCACCACGTTCGTGAGCTACTTCGAGGGGTCGGTCAACGGCTTCGACGTGGGCGGGCCCGTCAAATTCATAAGGAGTGCCCATCGGGGAGGTCACCGACATCAAGCTGCGCGTCCTTCGCTTCGAGAGCGTCGGGCCGCCCCCGCCCGGCCCGGACGCGGACGACGACGCGCCCGTCTCCACCGGCCACTCCCAGATGACGGTGGCGTGGACGATCTTCGGCCCGGCGGGCGACACCGTGCGCACCCGAGGCCGCACCCAACATCGGATGCGCGACTGGCCGGTCACGGACTACGCCGCCCTCGTGTCCCACCTCGACTCCTCGCTCGTGGTTCTTGCAGAGGACATCCGCACGCGACTGCAATCCCTGGAGGAAGCAGAAGAGTAGCGAATATTGCTTCTGAAAATCGGCATGCTGATCAGTCGCCGCAAGAGGCGATTGACCGTCTTTTGGACAAACGCGTCGATAATAAGAATCTCATTTTTGCGATTTATTTCCGAAAACTCGATGAAGGAGCTGCCGGTGATTGAAAAAGCCCTTCTCACCGACGCTGAGAATGGGAACTGTCGGGACGGACCGCTACACCGTTGAGTAGCAGACGAAAGACATCACACTGGTGCGTGTAGGCGGACATCTCTGTCCGACACCCGGATCCGGCCGACGACTGCATCTCTTGTAGGCCTGCTTGACTCCCTTTCCGACTACCCGGCCCGTCCGTTCCGGCCTGAGCGCACCCGTTCAGTGTTCTTGCCTCCAGAGAAGCGTTCGGGGCCGGATCTCTTCCACGCTCCCGCGGTTCGAGGGGGGATTGGCGCCGGCGGGCGCGGACGGGCAGTTGCGCACCCCCGACGACAGCCTGGCCCTGACGGCCCGGTCCCCAGCCCTGGACGCCGGGCGCAACGCGGCCCTCGACACGACTGGGAATAACACCCGCGACATCACGACCGACATCACCGGTCGTACTGACAGCCGCGTGAAGGACTTCGACGGCGATGAGACGGCCACGGTAAACATGGGCGCCTACGAGACCGCCCACCCGACGGCGCCGGAGCCGTTCACGGGGCCGGTCGCCAGCGCGACGGGCGCGGCGCTACGCGGGGCGGTCAACCCGTGGGACGGGAGCAACACGCAGGCCCGGTTCCGCGTCTATCCGACCGGCAGCCCGGATCAGGATACGATGGTCGCGGCCCGGGCGCTCTCCGGCAACGAGACCCTTCAGGTGGATCCGACCCTGACCGTGTCCGATATTACCGCTCGCCCGGTCCGGGCAACGGTGCGGCAGTTGGCGCCGAACACCGAGTACGAGGCTGAGCTTGTGGCAACCAACGACGAGGGGATCGAGACGTCGGCCCCGGTGACCTTCCAGACACCACGGGCGCCGAAACTGCAGGCCGGCGATGGGAACCAGACGTTCACCGCCCGCCTCACCGCCGGGAGCGGCTTTGAGAAGGACTCGACGGTTTTTGCCCGCACCGGCGGCTCGGGGCAGTATCGGGAGTTCCCCCAAATTGAGCGCCTCGGCGTTCGAGCCGGGCAAGGCGTTTTGGCTGGTGACGAAACGAGGCGCGCCGCTCGGATTGAAGAGCGGGACGACGGTCAATGCGTCGACGCCGCAGGTCGTGCGGCTCAAGCCGGGCTGGAACCAGTTGGGCAATCCGTTCGGCATCTCGGTGCCGTGGAGCGCGGTGCGGGACACCTCCGGTCTGGGAAGCGCGGTCGGGGACCCGCTGACCTACCGGGACGGGGAATACCAGCAGAGCACTGCGCTGGCCCCGTGGCAGGGATACTTTGTGTTCAACGCGGCCTCGGAGCCGGACACGCTTCTGATTCCTCCGGTGGAGGCCGGCGGCTCCAATCTGCAGAGCGCGACCGGCCTCGCGGCGGGGCCGGGAGCGACGGCAAAGACCGGCGGGGGCTATACGCTGCAGATCAGCGCCCGGGGCACCGGGAGCACCTCGCGGGCCGTTCTCGACCTCCGCGCCGGGTCGAAGGCCGGGCGGGACACGATGGATATCGCCCAGCCGCCGCCGGTCGAGCCCTCGGTGCGGCTCAGTGCGGTCGAGAAGGTGGGCAATCGCGGTACAGTCCCCCACGCCGAAAGTGTGAAGCCGACCGGGGGGAACGGGCAGGCCTGGCCCCTGCGCCTCCGCCGTCCGGCCCGCGGAGACACGCCCTCGAAGGTGCGGCTGGACTGGAGCGAGTCTGGCACGCCGCCGGCGGGGCAGGGCCGATACGTTCTGGACCTCTCCACGGAGCAGCGCGTGACGCCGGGCAAGACCGTGTCGTTGCAGAAGGGCGAGACGCGGCGCCTGAAGGTGATCGTGGGCACCGAGCGATATGCAGAGAAAAACAGCGAAGGGGTCTCCTTGAAAAGCTACGAGAACGAGCTTCGCGGTAACTATCCGAATCCGTTCGACGAGCAGACGACCCTGGAATACACGCTTCGCGAGGAGCGGCCGGTCACCATTGAGATTTACAACGTGCTGGGCCAACGGGTGCGGACGCTGGTCGACGCTAAAAAGACAGCGGGATTGCATCGGGCGAGGTGGGATGGCACCAACCGGTACGGCGACCGGGTGGGGAGCGGGGTGTACTTTCACCGGATTGAGGCTGGGAGCTTCACTGCCTCGAAGAAGATGGTGCTCGTGCGGTAGAGGCCGCGTGGAGCGCCCTTCGCCCGGGAAAGCCCTACAGGCCCATCCCGGCTTTTCCCACTTTTCCGTCGTGAGGCTCGTTCGGGCACAATCATTGCCGAACTGATAGGTTGGTTCCTGCACTGTCTTCGTCACCAACCTCGCCGTCCGAATGCCCCCTCCAACCACAAGATCGCCGACCTCGACAACCAGTACGAGCACGACCGCATCCTGCGGCAGTCCCTGAACCGGGTGCTTCCGAAAACCGTCAAGATTGACGTGGACCCGGCCCTGCAGGCCCTCGGGGCCCTCGCGGGCGGCGACCTATACGACCTGCAGCTCAACGACCGCGAGAACGAGCCGTCGCTCACCCGCTTCGGCCCGCAGGGCGACCGCATCGACGAGGTGGAGCTGACGGACCTGTGGACGCGTGTTCTCGACGAGGCGGCCCGATACGGGGTGGTGGCTACCGCCCACGAGCAGAAGCACGGGCGCTATAGCCGGATCGACCGGTTCGCACGCGCCTACCTGCTACTGCCCGGCACCGACATGCTCGGCTTTCTGCGGGCGACGACGGACGGCGCCGCCCGCACCCTCATCACCCAGGGCCCCGACGACCTGACGGAGGAGGTGTTGCCGCATCTGCTCAGCCGCGACCCCGACACATTCTGGACCAGTGGCCAGTGGAGCGACAGGGCGAGACGCTACGGCGACGTGCGCTCAGGACAGAACGCGGGACGACACCGGGAGACGCTGAATCCTCACACGGCACTCACCGCCTCTACCGAACGGATGCCCCGCTCCCAGGTTGAAACAGGCGCACATAGGCGTGCTCCGTCTCGCTTCCTATTCGCCGTCCCATGGACTTCTCGCTCCTGTTCGATCCGGAGTACCTACCCATCATCGCGGGGACCCTCGTGGGCTTTGGGCTGCTGGCCGCGCTGCTGCTGGTGCCGGTGTACCGGTTTCTGGAACGGGAACGGAAGGTGGCGCAGGAGTGGACGCCGGAGGCTCTTGCCGAGCGGATGCAGGAGAAGCAATCGACGACGACGAACGGGGCGGAGTCGGACGCCGTCCCGTCCGACGAGGAATCAGACACGGCCTGACGCCTATTCGTCGGGGACCGACACGGTTACGACCGGACGGAGTTCGTTCAGCGTCGCAGGCCCGATCCCCTGTACCCGCTTCAGCTCCGCCGGGCGCTGGAACGGACGCTGGGTGGTCCGGTACTCAACGATGCGCCCCGCCAGGGCCGGGCCGATGCCGTCGAGCGCCTGCAGGTCCTCAGCCGTGGCCTCGTTGAGACGAAGCGGGCTCTCAGGAGTCGGTCCCGCCGCCCCACGGGACGCCGGGCCCTCTCCCTCGGAAGACCGTGCGGTCACAGAGTCGACGGCAAGCGGCGGCGTTTGCTGCTCCCGCACGTGCTGTACGGTGAGCCCGAGCAGAAATAGCCCGAGCAGGGTCAGGACCGCGATGCCCTCGTGCGTGGTGATCGACAGGCGCTGCTGAAGTCGGTAGAGCCACCTTGGGGGTTGCATGAATCGGAGAGATGTGATGCACGTATCCGCGGGCGGGATTCGTTCGTTAGACACACGGCCTCCGCAACATCTAACGTCTATGTGTCTCTGCCTCTTGCGCGGACGTCCATGTTCATCGCTGCAGTGCTCCATTCCCCATGGCTGAACGGGAGATCATTCGAACGGAGGCGGTGGTGCTCCGCAGCCTCGATTACGGCGAAACCAGCCAGATCGTGACGCTGCTGACCCGCGACCGCGGCAAGATCGGAGTGATGGCGAAGGGCGCCCGTCGGCCGAAGAGCCAGTTCGGCGCCACTCTCCAGCCGATGGCATACACGCAAGTCGTCTTTTACTATAAGCCGACGCGCGAGCTGCAGATCTTGAGCGAGAGCAGTCACGTCGAGTCGTTTCACAAGCTACGGCGTACCCTGACCGCAATTACGGTCGGGCTCCGTGTCGTTGAACTCGTCGATGCCCTACTGGAAGAGGAGAACCCGCAGCCGGAGGTATTTGCCCTTACTGTAGCGGCTCTCCGACGCCTGAATCAAACCGAGGCCCGAGCCACGAACCTGTGGCCGTTCGTGCAGCTACGGCTAGCCCATTTGCTGGGCATTGCCCCCGCGATCGAACGCGCTCAGGTGGAGGCGGTGGAGGACGAAGGCCTGTTGTCCCGAGCCGACGGCGGCGTGTACCCTGCCGACGCCGCCCCGGAGGCCCCCCGCCGCGCCTCCCGCGCTGCCCTCCGCGCGTACGCTGTCTTTGCTCGGGCTGACCTCGACACCGTCATGCGCATGGAGCTTTCTCCCCGCGTCCGGCAAGAGGTGGAGACATTGGTCGGGGACTTTCTGCGCTACCACGTCGAGGAGGCGTATCCCGAGCGCACTCAGGAGGTCATTGCCCAGCTCGACCGTCCCCCCCGCCCCTCTTCTCCGTTCTCCTGAATCAACAGAAAATCGGTTTCAACCGTCCAGGGATCCCGGACTGCCTGATTCACCCCGAAGGCACTTCTTCACCCACGCTCAGGACGCGTCCCATACTCACGTACATTCCGGCACGACTGGCGGGTCTATGGCAGGAGAGCCTCCCGCGCTCGCCCTGAATTTTAACATGCGATCGCCCTGCTGCATCCACGCATTCGCTCACCGAACCATATCGGTCCATCAACGGCAAAGGCATCTCCTGCGCCCCCGGAGATCTTCAATCTGACAGCGGTTGCCCTTGACCTTCTCCCTGCAGCTCAATACCCTACTGTGTAGAAGATGTGTCTCTGTTTACACAGTACGCCTCTCCCTCCTCGCGACACGCTCCGCACAGCGGCCGCGCACGCCATGGGTCGAAAAAAGCTCACCGCCAAGCAGCACGAGTTTCTCCAGTTTCTGATCGATCACACGCAGGAGACCGGCGTGTGGCCGACCTACCGGGAGATCATCGACCACTTCGGCTACAACTCCCCGAACAGCGTTACGCAGAACCTGAAGGCACTGCATCGGAAGGGTCACCTCACGCGAGACGACGAGGGCTACCACCTGGCCCCCCGATATCAGGATCAAAGCGAGCCCGGCATTCCCATCAAGGGTGTCATCTCAGCGGGCACTCTTCAGGAGGCCGTCGAGGCCGACCTCGGCACCATCACGCTCGACATGCTCTTTCCGAACCTCGACCGCATTTTTGCGATCCGGGTCTCCGGCCAATCGATGCGCGGGGCCGACATTCACGACGGCGACTACGTGCTCCTGATCGACGAGGACATTCCGGAAGGCGGCATCGGCGCCGTCATGTACGACGGCGAAACCTCCCTCAAGCGCGTGTACCACGACAAGGACGGCCTCCGGCTCGAACCCTGCAACCCGGAGTACGACGACATCCACATTCAGCCGGACGTGTTTGAGGAGGTCACCATTCTGGGCCGCTACGTGGGCCACATGAGCGACGACGGCATTCACAAGAGGTCTTCCGTGAGTGCAACGTGACCTCCGCCCCTCACAGTAAATTTACGACCTCTTTTCAATTCTCTTACAGTCCACCTGAACCTTGCTGGTTTCGGCGCGTGTGGAGCAAGGAGGTTATGATCGCGGCGTGGAGCAGTGGTAGCTCGTCAGGCTCATATCCTGAAGGTCGCAGGTTCGAATCCTGCCGCCGCTACCAATGGCCGGGGCTGTCAGCACCGCTGACGGCCTCGGCTTTTTCTATTGTCCCTCGCTGGCTGCACTTTTCTCCTCTCTACCCCAACGGCCACTTGCTCATCAAGACCCGCCTGTCCCCATTCCTCGCCGATTTAGCTTACTGAACCTGAAACACGTGGCGGAAGCAAAAAGCTAAGGTGAACCCACAGTTGTACACTTCTTCCGTTCATCTGTGCACTTCTTCTGTTCCAGTCATGTCTTCCACGTCGGTTAACCCGTCGATGTCGGGGGCGATCTCCTCGGCGTCGGAGATTCGCCTCTTTGTCCGCTTCTATCACTCGCTGAAGGGCTGGTGCTACCTTCCCGCGGGCCTCCTTCTGGCCCTAACGTCCCTGCTCACGGGCATCTACCGGCCCGAATGGCTTACCCCTGTCTGGAATCCTTTGGGGATCACTCTCGGAATTGTACTCCTGACAGCTCCCTGGGGCTACTACATGCAGAGGCGATACCGGGAGGTGTATGGCGGGGTGGACACCGCCGTCGAAAACGCATCCCGCGTGCCGATCGGATGGGGCTTTCCGTCCCTCTCCCTGTGGATGATGTACATGATGGGAATGATCTCGTGGTTGGCCGTGCTCACCATCTACATCCCGCACACGCTCAACCACCCCGATAATTACATTTTCTTCTTCTTCGCGGCCCTTCCGCTGTCGAGCGGCGCGGTGTTGGCGACCGATTGGACTCAGCGCCTCGTCTATAGTGGCCTGACCCTTCTCCTTGTCGGCGTGACCCTGCTCCCCATTCTCGAGTGGTCGGTGCCGCTCACGCAGTCAATCTGCTACACCACCCTCGGGGCCGTCGTAGCCGCCGCCGGGTTGTACAACCACCGGGTGTTCGTGAAGGCGTTCGGGCCGATGGGCATGGAGGACTCGCCCCCTGACGCCTGACCCCCCGCACCTCTGCGTCTCAATCTTCCAATCTTTCAATCGGCGCCCCGCCCCTCCCCGGCACAATCCGCGCGACGGGAGGTACACGCGAACGGTCATTCTGGCACTCTCCCAACGCACGCGGCGTCGCATGTCGTCCCCCACGTTTCGCCTCTACAACACGCTGACGCACGAGACCGAGCCGGTTGAGCCGATTGAGGAGGAGCACCTGCGCTTCTACAGCTGTGGGCCTACGGTGTACACCTACGCCCACATCGGCAACTTTCGCTCCTTCGTCACGGCGGACCTCATTCGCCGCACGGCCGAGGCGCTGGGCTGGGACGTAACCAACGTGAGCAACGTCACCGACGTGGGCCACCTCACGCAGGACGACCTCGTAGACCCCGGCGGGGCGGACAAGATGCAGCAGGCGCTGGAGCGGGAGGGCGAACGCTTTGCCAACATCTACGACCTCGCCCGCCACTACACGGAGGCGTTCCTGGACGACTGGCGGGCCCTGAACCTGCGGGAGCCGGAGGTGCGCCCCCGCGCCACCGAGCACGTGACCGATCAATTGGAGGCCGTGATCGAACTGGTCGAAACGGGCCACGCCTACACGACGGACAGGGGCGTCTACTTCTCGGTCGATAGCATCGACGACTACGGCCACCTCAGCGGCAACACCGAGGCCGAACAGCTACAGGCCACCGACCGCGACGTGGTCGAGGATCCGGGCAAACAGGATCCGCGCGACTTTGCACTCTGGAAGCACGACCCCGACCACCTCATGCACTGGCACAGCCCCTGGGGCTGGGGCTTCCCCGGGTGGCACATCGAGTGCTCGGTGATGGGCATGCGCTACCTCGGCAACCGCTTCGATCTCCACACCGGCGGCGAGGACCTCATCTTCCCGCATCACGACTGCGAGATCGCACAGAACAAGGCCCTTGCCGGCGGCCCCACCGTCAACTACTGGGTGCACACCCGCTTTCTGCAGGTGGAGGGCAAGAAGATGTCGAAGTCGGAGGGCAACTTCTACACCGTCCGCGACCTCATCAATCCCGACAGCAGTCGGGACGACCACCACGTCCCCCTTCCCCTCCGCAAGAACGGCGGCGTAGACCCGCTCGCCCTCCGGTACACCCTCCTCCAGGGCCAGTACCGAAAGCCGTTCAACTTTACGCTCGACACCCTGGAGACCGCCGCCCGCCACGTGCAACGGTTCCGGGACGCCTCCGAACGCGTGGACGACGCTATTGAGGCCGACGTGGACGGACCCGACCCCATCGGCCCCGAACTGGGCGACTGCTACGACGAGATGCTGGCGGCCATGTGCGACGACCTCAACACGCCCGCCGCCACCGCTGCCGCCCTGGACGGCGTCAAAACCATCGAGCAGGCCGACCGCCTCAGCGGCGCCGCGGCCTACAGCGCCCGCCATTGGCTGGATCGGACCAACGCCCTGCTCGGCATCGTCAAGTCGGAGCACGACACCAGCGACGCCTCCCCGTCGGAAGCGGACCTCTCCGCCGCCCACCTGTCGGGCTCGATCGACGAACTGCTGGCGGAGCGCGAGGCCGCCCGCAAAGACGGCGAGTACGCCCGCGCCGACGCCATCCGCGACACGCTCGACGCCCTCGGCATTGAGGTGATGGATACGCCCGACGGCCCACAGTGGGATCGGAAGCGCGAGCTCTGATCCTTATTTCGTCGTGCGTATTGCGTATCCTGGCATTGCCCCCCGAACGCTCCACCAGGGAGATCGAACGTCGACGCTTGCTGTCTGAGGCGAAGGCGCCGCCACGGACTCCGCAATACGAAATACGCCCTCCCAAATTGCCCAATCCCTATGGCTCCTTCCCTTGAATACGACGTCCCCCTCCGCCCCCGCCGCCTCCGCCGAACGGAGAACATCCGCCGCATGGCCCGGGAAACGCGGCTTTCGACCGACCACCTGATCGCGCCGCTTTTCGTGATGGACGGCGAGAACAACCGTGAGGAGGTCTCGTCGATGCCGGACACGTACCGCCACACGATCGACCGGCTCGTGGACAAGGCCGAGGCGCTCGACGCCCTCGGCATTCCGGCCGTCGCGCTCTTTCCTGCGATTCCGGAGGCCCTGAAGACGCCGGACGCCCGACATGCCCTGGAGCCGGACCACCTGTACCCCAACGCCATCCGTGCCCTCAAGGAGGCGGTGCCGGACCTGATGGTAATCACCGACACGGCGCTCGACCCCTACAACGCGGACGGCCACGACGGCATCGTGAAGGACGGTCAGATCGTGAACGACGCCACGATCGATGTCATGCAGGAGATGGCGGTACTGCACGCCGAGGCCGGGGCCGACATCGTCGCCCCCTCCGACATGATGGACGGACGCGTCGGGCGGATCCGCGAAGCCCTCGACGCCGCCGGCCACTCGGACATCGCGATCCTCTCGTACACCGCCAAGTACTCGTCCTCGTACTACGGCCCCTTCCGCGACGCCCTCGACTCCGCCCCGAAAGACGAGGCGGAAGCCCCCGACAAGGAGATCCCCGACAACAAGGATACCTACCAGATGGACCCGGCCAACGGCGAGGAGGCGGTCCGCGAGCTGATGCTCGACCTCGATGAAGGCGCCGACATGGTGATGGTGAAGCCCGCCCTGCCGTACCTCGACGTGATTCACCGCGTGCAGCAGCACAGCGACGTGCCCGTCGCCGCGTACAACGTCAGCGGCGAGTACGCCATGATCAAGGCCGCCGCCCAGAACGGCTGGCTCCACAAGGAAAAGTGTGCGCTGGAAGCCCTCACGGGCATCCGCCGGGCCGGCGCCGACCTCATCCTCACGTACTTTGCCGAAGACGCCGCCCACTGGATCCGGGAATGACGAATTTCGGGTGGCGAACTTCGCATTCGTTCCGGCTCCGTCTGTCTACAAGCACGTGGGGCCGTTGACGCTTCTCTGCCCCCTCATTCAACATTCGAAACTCGACACTCGCAAATGGCTATCGAGATTCCCCATATTGACTACAGCGACCTCTCCGGCGGCCTCGTCCGCATGATGGACCGGTTTAAGGAGGAAGGCACCCTCACCGGCGAGATTGAGCAGGACGACCGCCTGCGTGAAGACCCGAACGCGGCGCTTCTCGGCCTGCTCTATGACCAGCGCGTCCGTGCCGAGTCCGCCTTCACCGGCCCGCTTCGCCTCAAGGACCGTCTCGGCCACCTCGACATGGCGAAAGTCGCCGAGATGGACTTCGAGACGTTCCAGGAGCACTTTGCCGAGTCCCCCGCCGTGCACCGCTTCACCAACAAGATGGCGGAGAACACCCAGGAGGTGGCCGGCCTCGTGGCCGAGAAGTACGACGGCAATGCCGCCAACCTATGGAACGACGGCGCGGACCTCGACACCATCGAGAGCCGTCTGCAGGACCTGCCTGGCTTCGGCCCAGCGAAGGCCTCCAAGATCAAGTACGTCCTCCACTACTTCGGGCACCGGGACTTTTCGGACGAGTAGCTCCACGCTCACGGCCGCGCGGTCCGATGTCGGACGCAGACGACGAGGTGATGCACAGACACGCCCGTCACCCCGACGCCGACAAGCATCCCCATCCCTACGAGGACGGACACCATCCTCCCGGACGATCCATTCGACGGCGGCGAGGATTCCGGGGCAAGCACGACCGCTCCGTCAATGCGCAGCGTGCGAACGTACGGGGTGGGTAGGCGCGGAGGCTCCTGAAATCGAGGAGCCACTCTAATTGACGCCTCCGTCCCGATCAGTGAGGAAAGCCGCGCCCCATTTTTCGGGGGGCCTGCCCGGCGAAGCTGTGTGCGGAAGGGCTCGCTGAGGTCGGCCGCCGCCACCAGGAAGCCACGCGAATCCGTCGTGAGTCGCAGCTGGAGGAACCAGACCGGACCGTCGGGATGAGCCGATTTTCGCCACCCGGCCCACTCGACCGTGCCTTCGATCACGACCGTTTCGGAGGACGGAGCCGCGGTCCCGAGCGTCCATCGATCCAGGGCCAAATGCCCGCACAGCACACTGAGCCCGATCCCGACCACCATTCCTGCAACGGCGAAGGGAAGAACTCCGAACGGATCCTGACGCTGACGCATGCGAGGGGCTTCCGTTACAGAGCCTCGACTTCTTCCGGAAGTGTTCCGTAGAGGACATTCCCGGGCGCATCGGGGTCGTTCGACAGATAAAACTCCTTCGTGGCCTCGATCAGATCCGTCTCGGTGAGATAGCCGTCGTTGTTTCGGTCGAGCCGCTGAAAGACGTAGGCGTGATCCCGTACGTCCCAGGCCGCCAGCCAGCTGGAAAACTCGTCTTCAGTAATTCGTCCACTTCCGGAGCGGTCTACGGCCCGAAATGTGGCCCGCGCCACCCGTTCGAGCGTCTCGATCGCTTGACGGCCGCTGCCCATGCTCACCGCAATCTTGAACCGTTTCCAGTACATCTGCCACTCCTCGCGGGTAATGCGGTCGTCCCCGTTCGCATCGGCAAGGGTGGACAGGTGCTCCCACCACGTCATGATGTCTTGCCGCAGCGCATCTCGCTCCGCCTCGTCCGTGATCCCGAACGACTCGGCCAGTCGGTCCGCCCGCATCTGAAAGTCGGCGGGTTCAATCAGGCCGTTTCCGTCCTCGTCGATGAGATCGAAGTAGTGGGCAGCCTTACGCCGCTGTAGATCGCCGAGCTTGAAAGCACCCATCGCATTCGAGACATTCAGTCGGGGGAGATACGAACCGGACGGTGTGGAATCACACGCTGGACGACGGGACTCCGAGACGGTACACGGGAGCGTTCGGTCCCATCGCCGGTCTTTGGGTTCTGCAAAAGAGACGCCGCATGATTGATTTTGCTGGTTTACGTAGCCTTCTCAATATATTTTCCACAACATCGGGGGTCAACCGCTCCGCATGAAAAAATCCGATCCGGGCTCCATCAGTGTTCTCTCGGCACGGCCCATGCCTTTCTACTTTGCCGTCGCGACGACCTGGTGCTCGTCGACGCGGGTCCTGAGGACAAATCGGACCTCCTGCTGTCGACGCTCCGGGAGGCGGGGGTTGTGCTGTCGGACCTCGACCACATTGTCGTCACCCACTCGCATCAGGACGACGCCGGCGGGCTGCGGGCGGTTCAAGACGCCACCGGCGCCGAGGTGTAGATGCACCCGACGGACGCGGCGCTGGTGGAGCGCGGCCAAGCGAGTCGCGACTGGTCCATCACGCCGCACCCGTTCCAGCACGTGCTCTACTGGCTCTTCGTGCACGGCGTGCCCGACACGATCCCCGCCACGACGGTGGACCGCGAGGTCACCGACGGCGACGTGATCCCCGTGGCTGGCGGCCTGAAGGTCGTGCACGTGCCCGGCCACTGCGCGGGCCAGATGGCGCTGGTATGGCCCAACGGGGGTGTGCTCTTCGCCGCGGACGCCGCGCTTTCCCTCCTGGGACGCCCCCTCCGCAGTGTCGTCTACGAGGACCGGGAGCAGGGCCGGGACGACCTCCGCCGCCTCGGGACGCTGGACGTGGAGACCGCCGTGTTCGGCCACGGCACCCCGATCACGAAGAATGCGGCTGAACGTTTTCAGGCCGCATTTTCTTGAAAATCTCTGCGCAAGCAGTCCCTTTTTTGGGAAAACCTGTCGTCCAAATCACGGGGGAAGCGGGGAGGGAAGCATCACGGACGCTCGTCCATGCTCCCAGGCCTCCACGCTCCCAAAGCAAAACGACTACTGCAGCCGGAAATTGAAGGTAATCGTCCCCGTCTGTGTCTCCTGCGGCGCCCCTGGCGGAAGCGAATTGAACCGCCAGCGCTGCAGGGCGTCCATCACCGCCGCCTCCAGCTTCGGGTTGCCCTTCATCAGCGGAATGCGCTTCACAATGCGGCCTTCTGGATTGACAGTGATGCGCACCCGGATGCGGGCATTGACCTGCTCGGCGTAGGACGGAAGTGGTGCAAACTCGGGGTCGCGGTCGAGGCCCTCAATGTTGTAGGGCGCCGATGCCTGCTCGGACGCCCCCTCGCCTGGATCCCCCTCCTCGTTCTCGCCGGGCTCCTCGCTTGGCTTCTGCTTGTCCGAAATGGTTTCCGTCTCCTTTTTCTTGCTCTCGGGCGGCTCGGCCTCCTCCTCGGTCGGCGGCACGGTCTCCTCCGGCTCTTGCTCCTCGTCCGGCAGATCCACCTGTTCGTTCTTCGGCTCCTGGGCCGACTCCTCGGGCTTTTCCTCCGGCTCCGGCGTCTCTTCCTCTTTTTTCGGGGCAGCCTCCTTCTGCTCCTCATCGGTGGCATCGGTCGGCTGGCCCGGCGAAAACTTGCCGAACTCGACCTCGACGTAGCCCAGCTTCTGCGGTTGGGGGGTCGACGCCGTCAGGAACGCCGCCAGCAGGGCCAATCCCGCGTGGAACAGCACGCTCACGCCCAGTCCAATCCAGTCTCGCTGCGTCATAACACTTGAGCTTCCGTGAGAACGAACACCGACGGGCCGATTCGGCCCCACAGAGAATTGGACTTTCCGGCCCCGGGAAAAGTTCAGTCTTGTCCGGTCCCGGCGTCGGTCCAACCATCTACGGTGTAGCGGGCCCGCACCGGCGGGAACCGGTCGGGGACCTCCTCCGCAACCGTGTAGGCCTCACGGACGGCCGCTCGCACGCCCTCGATCGTAGACGGATCGCTCGTGTGCACGCGAGCCAGCGGCGCGCCCGGCTCGACCGGATCTCCCACCGTTTTCAGGGCCGAAAAACCGGCCACCGGATCTACATCGTCCTCTTTCGTGCGGCGCCCGGCCCCGAGGTCGACCGCCGCGTGGCCGAGGACAAGGGCGTCGAGATCAACCACGATCCCCGAGGTCTCCTCCGAAGCCCGGATGGTGGTCACCGGCGCACTGTCGGGCCGCCCGGAGGGATCGTCGATCACCTGCGGATCGCCTCCCTGCGCCGCGACGAGCTGCCGAAAGCGGTCCAGCGCCGCGCCGCTGTCAATTCTCTTTTGGGCCGTTTCCACGCCCTCTTCAACGGTGTCGGCCCGTCCGCCGAGGACGACCATCTCTCCCGCCAGGGCGCGCACGATGGTCATGAGGGAGGTGTCGCCGTGCTCGCCACGGAGACAGGCGACGGCCTCCGCGACCTCGGGCCAGTTGCCCACCGCGCGGCCCAGCGGCACGTCCATTGTCGTCATCACCGCCGTGGCGGACACGCCGTGCTCGGCCCCAATGGCGACCATCGTCTCGGCCAGGCGCCGCGCCTCGGCCTCCGTTTTCATAAACGCCCCGCGCCCGCACTTCACGTCGAGGACGAGGGCGTCGTTGCCTTCCGCCAGCTTCTTGCTCATGATGGAGGCGGCGATGAGCGGCACCGAGTCGACCGTCGCCGTCACGTCGCGCAGGGCGTACAGCTTCCTGTCGGCGGGTGCCACGTCGCCGGTCTGTCCCGCGATCACGCCCCCGAGGTCCACCACCTGCCGCCGGTACTCTTTTATGGAGAGGGCCGTTCGGAATCCGGGAATGGCCTCCAGCTTGTCGAGCGTGCCGCCGGTGTGGCCCAGGCCGCGCCCGCTGAGTTTGGCCACCGGGACCCCGCAGCTGGCGACAAGAGGGACGAGAATCAGGGACACCTTGTCGCCGACGCCGCCGGTGGAGTGCTTCCCCACCTTCGTGCCCGGCACGCCGGAGAGGTCGATGTGGCTGCCGGACTGCAGCATGGCCTCCGTAAGGGCCGCCGCCTCCCCGTCCGTCAGGCCGTTCAGATACGCCGCCATCAGAAAGGCACTCATCTGATAGTCGGGCACCGTGCCGTCGGTGTAGGCCTCAACGAGGGCGGTCACGTCATCGGCAGACAAGGCCTCGCCGTCGCGCTTGGCGGCAATGAGACGTACGGGGTTGAGCACAGCGTTGGGGCGTTGATGCGTTGTACGCTGATACGTTCGCCCCGCCTCTCGATCGGGGAGTTGCTTCCGTTCGACTCTCCAACGTACCAACGTTCAACGTACCAACGCAAAAACGTGCTCACGCGGAAAAAGAAAAGGCCACCTGCCCGTGGCAGATGACCGTCGTCTCCATCTCGATGGTCGGAGCGGCGCGACTATTCCTCCTCGTCCTCTTCCTCATCGTCGTCATCGTTAAGGCCGTACCGCTGGTTGAACTTTTCGACGCGGCCCGCGGTGTCGACGAACTGCCGCCGCCCGGTGTAGAAGGGGTGATTCGTCGAGTCGACCTCGGTCTCATGCTCGTCCTTGTCCATGGTCGAGCGCGTCGTCATGGTCGTACCGTCGGCAAGCTGGACTGTAACTTCGTTGTACTCGGGGTGGAGATCTTTTTTCATGGCGCGGCGCGGGTATCAGTCCCTCAGTCAGAATGCGTGAGCGTCGACTTTACTACACGACCCCGCCGACTGAAGGTTTCGGCCTCGGCAGGCGAAGAAGCGGCAAAGGCGTCTTGGGCGGCGTGGACGCACGGACGCCTGGACGCGTGGAGGGTTCGATTTTCTTTTCATGCATCCATGCCTCCGCGCCTCCAAAGCGTCCATGCTCCAACCTCCCGGAAGATCCACGCACACACGCCCACACCCCAAACGCACAGACGAATTGAAGCAAACCGAACGGCGGGAGCACAAGGGCCGCCTCGGTCTTGACAACTCCTCAACATTCGACGGCGAAGCCGCTTGGAGACTCCGGTCGAGATTCCGTTTACTGTACGATGTTAGGAACGCTTCCGACCTCACCCGCTTCTTTCGCCAAGGTTTTCACCAATCATGAGCACCCACGAACTTGCCGGGCACCCGGCCACCGAGGCCGAGCTGCTCGATGTCTCGGAACTTCTCGAAGCCTATCAGTCGAAGACGCCCGATCCCTCCGAGCAGGGCGAGCGCGTCTCCTTCGGCACGTCCGGCCACCGCGGCTCCTCCCTCGATACCACGTTCAACGAGCATCACATCCTGGCCATCGCCCAGGCCATTGCCGAGTACCGGGCGCAGGCCGACATCGACGGCCCCCTCTTTCTCGGCATGGACACGCACGCCCTCTCCGCCCCGGCCCACGCCACGTGCCTGGAGGTGCTGGCGGCCCACGAGATCGAGGTGCGGATCGCGGCCGACGACGGCGTGACGCCGACCCCCGCCGTCTCGCACGCCATTCTGACCTACAACGACGATCACGCCGACCGGGCGGACGGCATCGTCATCACGCCGTCGCACAACCCGCCCGCCGACGGTGGCATCAAGTACAACTCGCCCACGGGCGGTCCGGCCAGCCCCGACGTGACCTCCTGGATCGAGAACCGCGCCAACGAGATCCTGGAAAACGATCTGACGGATGTGGACCGCATCCCGTACGACGAAGCGGCGACGGCCTCAACCACCCAAATCTACGACTACGTTGCCCACTACGTCGGCGACCTCGACGACGTGGTCGATATGGACGCCATCCGCGAGTCCGGCCTGTCCTTCGCCGTCGACCCCCTCGGCGGCTCCGGCGTCGACTACTGGACGGCCATCGCCGAGGAGTACGACCTGCCCCTGGAGGTCCTGCGCACGGAGGTCGATCCCACGTTCAAGTTCATGACGCTGGACTGGGACGGGAAAATCCGGATGGACCCCTCGTCCGAGCACGCCATGCAGTCGCTCATTGAGCTGAAGGACCAGTACGACGTGGCATTCGCCTGCGACACCGACCACGACCGCCACGGCATCGTCACGGGCAGCGGCGGCCTCATGTCGCCCAACCACTACCTCTGTGCCGCCCTCGACACGCTGCTTGAGACCCGCAACGACTGGGACGACGACCTGGCCGTGGGCAAGACGGTGGTCACCACCAGCCTGCTCGACCGCGTGGCCGAAAAACACGGGCGCGACGTCCACGAGGTGCCGGTGGGCTTCAAGTGGTTTGTGGATGTACTCATCGACGAGGAGTGCTGCTTCGTCGGCGAGGAAAGCGCCGGCGCCTCCTTCCTCCGCCGCGACGGCTCGGTCTGGACGACCGACAAGGACGGCATCATCGCCTGTCTGCTCGCCGCCGAAATGACGGCCAAGACCGGTGAGGACCCGAGCGAACGCTACGAGGCCCTGACCGAGGACCTCGGCGCGCCGATCTTCGAGCGAAAGGACGCGCCCGCGACGCCCGAGCAGAAGGCGGCCCTCAAGAGCCTGACGCCGGACCAGGTGACGCAGGACGAGATTGCGGGCGACCCCATTGCGTCGGTCCGCACCAACGCACCCGGCAACGACGCTCCCATCGGCGGCCTCAAGGTGGAAACCGAAAACGGCTGGTTCGTCGCACGACCCTCCGGGACGGAGGCCATCTACAAGCTCTACGCCGAGAGCTTTAAGGGCGAGGAGCACCTGGCCAAGCTGCACGAGGAAGCGCAGGCGCTCGTGAACGAAGCGTTTGAGGCGTTCCCGAAGGGGTTCTAACGAGGAGAATGGGGACTCCGTAGAGAAAGAAAGTTCCCATGGGGGGGCGCTTCGGCGCTCCCCTTTTCTTATTTTGATTGGGATTCTTCACACATGCCCAACCTAAGCATACACGAAGCGGCTTGACAACGACGGGGGCCGCCCCTATTGTATGGTGACTCATCAAGAACGATCGAGGGAACAGGCCCGATGACGTCGTGGCAACCGGGTTCGCTGCCTCCGGGCAGCGAGCTGTCTCGGTGCCAACTCCTGCTCCGCGCACGAGCCTCGCTTGTGCTGCACAAGCTCTGCTTGTGTACTGTCGGAGAAAGATGAGAGGAGCGTTCTCCTCGCGAGATCCGCGAGCATCGAGGCCTCTCCTCTGTCGTCTTGGTGAGATCGACCGCCTTCTCTCCTCACCAGGATGAGGCCTTTCAACATGGAGCTCGATCCGGAAACCACGCTCTCGCACGCGGGCCGCTCGCTCGGCGAGTGTCTCGACCACACGGTGCCGTCCCGTCCCCCGTCGCCCAACGACACCGCGGACGACGCCCCCTCTTCGTCCCGTCGTGCCCTCGAAGACACGCTGTCGTGTCTGGACGACGGCACCGACGCTGTGGCGTGCACGTCGGGACGGAGTGCCGTAGAGGCTGTCGCCGGTCTCCTCGACGCCGACGCGCACGTGCTGTGCGCTCAGGACTGCGGCCCGACAACGACCTCCGCCCTCGCCGATGAGGACCGCCTGTCGGTGTCCTATGAGGATGTCTCGGACCGAGAGGCGCTGACCAACGCCGTGCAGCCCAACACGGCGGCCCTGTGGATCGAGAGTCCGTCGCATCCACAACTTCGCGTGCACGATCTGGAAACGCTGGCGGCGTTTGCCGAGGCCAACGATCTCCTTTTGATCGTCGACAACACCGCCCTTTCCCCCGTCCTGCAGCGGCCCATCGAGCACGGGGCCGACCTCGTCGTCTACACCACCACGCATCACCTCACCGGGCAGTCGGACGTGGACGGCGGCGCCGTCGTCGCTCGCACCGACGCCCAGGCAGAATCGCTCCACGCGGCGGCCCGGACCCACGACGCAACGGCGTCTCCCTTCAACAGCTGGCTCCACCTCCGGGACCTCAAGGCGCTGCCCGCCCGCATTCAGCAGCACGAGACCAACGCGCGCTCCCTCGCCTACGACCTCAACGAGCACTCGGCGGTCGAGCAGGTGTTTTACCCCGGTCTGCGCAACCACCCCGACCACGCAACCGCTCGGGACCAGCAGGACGGCTACGGGCACCTGGTGTCGGTCGCCCTCGATCCCGACCAGATCGACGTGAATCGCTTCCTCGCCGCCACCGACCTCTTCACCGTTCAGGAGGGGCCCGGCGGCGTGAGCTCACGAATCGAGCGCCCCGATGCCGGCCCCGACGGCCTCGTTCGGCTCTCCATCGGCACCGAGTCGACGACCGACCTGGAGGCCGACCTTGCCCACGCGTTCGACGCGGCTCGCATCGATGACGTCGATCCAACAGCCCCCGCTCGTGCACCGGTCCCCGTTACGAACCACTCGACCGAACCCCGTCGGTCGCCAGCACCCGTTCAGTAAACGCCGTGAAGTCGGAGAGCTGATCCTCCACGATGCGCTGAAGACAGCGTTCGATCACTCCAACCTTGTTACTGATCCGTGCACGGGTAGGTAAAGAATATTCTTCGTGTGAGGAAGGAGATCAGCCGGACCTGTCCAGCACCGGACTCGTCCGGTAAGATCCTGGGGATCTGTGTGCCTTTGCGAGATTGATCACCGGACGTGCTTCCCTGTGAACCTGCTTTTGTGAGATGGAAGAAAGACAGGTCGGCCTCGAAGAAACGGCCGCCCGGACGCTCCCCATAGCGAAACGACCGAAATTTCTCATGTCCGAACGCCAGTGAGTTTGAGAATGGGGATCCTAGATCCCCGTCAGTGGAGCGGCGGAGGGAATCTCAGATTCCCAGCGTCAGGCCGTTTCTTCACAGCCGTGATCTTTTTTGTGCATCCGCGACAGCCGTCGGGATGCACATCTCTCTGGGGAAAGGCGATACGTCGCGAAAATAGTAACGCGTACTGCGGTTAATCTCATAATCCCACAGAGATCGGTGGAAATCCATTTACGTATCAGTAGGCGCGACGTCATCCGCCATAAATACGTCCCCGTTCCTGCACGTCCTTGAGAATCCCGGCTCGTTCTTCGTTGAGATCGGAAGCGCTCGACGCGCGAGCACAGCCAGGTCCAGATCGCTCTCAGTATGCTCCGTCCCGTCGGCCGTCGCCCCAAACTGGTATACGGCAATGAGCCCCGAAATGGACTTGGGGATCGTGGCCAGGATGTCGTTCCGCATACGAGTGTTTGCTATTCTTCCTCTATGTGCTCCCGAATCCGCTTCACTCATGCCCGCACTCCGTCCGCCCGTGCCACCGAAACGACACTCGTCTGCGTGGACTCAAACTCCGAACGGGCGACTGGGTAGATGGTGACAAGTTCTTCGTATGACGATGATACCTCATATGCGTCCTCACTCATCCGCTGAATCTCCGCCCACGCATCAACCTCTCCTTCCAGGACCACCGTCACATCCACATCGCTGTCTGGGGTTGCCTCCCCGCGAGCGTATCCGTACAGCACAACGGCGTGCAGCCGCCCCCCGTACAGGTCCTCCAGCCGCGTCCGGAGGTCGCGGAGCAATGCGTCAATGTGCGGCGACAACGCTGTGCTCATCGTCTTGAGAACCTGTTTGGCGAGACGTTTACGGCCACTCCGGCGAGTACTCGGTCGCGTCCATTTAGATGGCCCTGCTCCCAGCGCTGCGACTTCGTGGATCTCGTGCATCCACGACGGCCGTCGGGATACGCGGTCATGGCCATCTAGATGGCCTCGTTCTCAGCGCAAAATGGCTTCTGCATCGGAGATCTGAGATCTCCTCCCTGGTAGCGCCGCTAGAGGCAAGCACGCTTGCCAGGATCATTTGGGCGCCATTTTGCAACTTCGCCCACTGTGTCTCGGCGACGCACCCGCTCGCAAAACAGGTTCTGAAGGTATCGATCAGAAAGCACAGTAGACCTGATGTCTTCTACAGGACAAACGATACGCACTACCGACAATCCTCGATCCTCTATTCCTCTTCTTCGAGCTGCTCCTCCAGTTCTTCGATGCTGTCCCGAAGCTCGGCGGCGCGCTCAAACTCCAGGCTTTCGGCGGCCTCCTCCATCTCCTCCCGCATCTGCTCGATCAAGTCTTCCTTCTGGTCATCGGACAGGTACTCGACGACCGGATCGGCCACCTCGGTGGAGAGCTGGTCCGGACTGCCGTAGTAGTGTCGCTCGCCGCTTTCCTCCTCCGCGTCGCCCTTCTCGTCGGCAATGGCCGTGCCCTGTCGAATCTGGTCGGGCGATTTTTTGATCGGCGCCGGTGTGATGTCGTGTTCCTCATTGTACGCAAGCTGCCGCTCGCGACGCCGTTCGGTCTCCGCCATCATCTTCTCCATGGCCTCCGTGATCTCGTCGGCGTAGAGGATCACCTGCCCGTTTACGTTCCGGGCCGCACGCCCGGCCGTCTGGATGAGCGACGTTTCCGACCGCAGGAAGCCCTGCTGGTCGGCGTCGAGGATGGCGACGAGCGACACCTCCGGCAGGTCAAGGCCCTCCCGCAGCAGGTTCACGCCCACCAGCACATCGTACTCGCCGAGGCGCAGGCCGCGGATGATGTCGACGCGCTCCAACGCATCGATGTCGGAGTGCATCCAGCGCACACTCACCCCGTAGCTGTCGAGGTAGTCGGCCAAGTCCTCCGTCATCCGCTTCGTGAGCGTGGTCACGAGCACGCGCTCTCCCGACGGCTGTCGGGACCGCTTGCGGATCTCCTCCATGAGGTCGTCCACCTGGTTCTCCGTGGGCCGGATGTCGATCTCCGGGTCCGGGATGCCGGTGGGGCGCACCACCTGCTCCACGAACACGCCGCCGCTCTGCTCCAACTCGTAGTCGGCGGGCGTGGCGCTCATAAAGATGGTCTGCGGCGTCAGCTCCTCGAACTCTTCGAACGTGAGCGGGCGGTTGTCGAGGGCCGACGGCAGGCGAAAGCCGTGCTCCACCAGCTTCAGCTTGCGCGCCCGGTCGCCGTTATACATGGCCCGCACCTGCGGGATGGTGACGTGGCTCTCGTCCACCACCAGCAGGAAGTCGTCGGGAAAATAGTCGAGCAGGCAGTAGGGCCGCTCGCCCGGCTCCCGCCCGGTGAGGTGGCGCGAGTAGTTCTCAATCCCGGAGCAGTAGCCGACCTCCTGCATCATTTCGAGGTCGAACATCGTGCGCTGCTCCAGGCGCTGGGCCTCCACCATCTTGCCCTCCTCGCGGAGCACCGCCAGCCGCCACTCCAACTCTTCCTGGATGTCGTCGATGGCCGAGTTCAGCCGCTCCTCGGGCGTCACAAAGATCTGAGCCGGGTAGAGCGTAAAGTCGCCGATCTCCTCCAGCTCGCGCCCGCTCTGCGGATCAAAGAGGGCGAGGCGGTCGATCTCGTCGCCCCAGAACTCGATGCGAAGCGCCGTCTCCTCGCGGTACTTCGGAAAAATGTCGACCACGTCGCCGCGCACGCGGAACGTGCCCGGCTCGAATTCCACGTCGTTGCGCTCGTAGAACAGGTCGATGAAGCGGCGCAACAGGTCGTTGCGCTCCACCTCCTGCCCCCGCTGGAGGGGCAGGATTTCTTTTCGGAACTCTGCCGGCGAGCCGAGGCCGTAGATGCAGGACACGCTGGCGACCACGATCACGTCGTCGCGCCCGCTCACCAACTCGGAGGTGGCCCGTAGGCGCAGCCGCTCGATCCGGTCGTTAATGGCCACGTCCTTCTCGATGTAGGTGTCGTTCGGGACGATGTAGGACTCCGGCTGGTAGTAGTCGTAGTACGAGATGAAGTACTCGACGGCGTTGTTGGGGAAGAACTGCGTGAGCTCGCCGTAGAGCTGCGCCGCCAGCGTCTTGTTGTGGCTCATCACGAGGGTGGGCTTGTTCACCTCCTCGATGACGTTTGCAACGGTGAACGTGTTGTGGACAAAAAAGCCCCCTTCACCGGCCAAGAACGTCTCTGGTCCCGGCACGCTCAAGTCGTAGACGTAATCGTGCTCGTACTCTACGGAATCGACGGACGAAATCGGCGTCCACTGCACATCACAGAGCTGACGAAGGGACTTCCAATGCTCCCACCACTCTTCACTGACATCAACCTGACCGGCCACGTCTTTCAGTTCCTGGAGCATCGTCCGGAGCACTCGGCGCGTAGGACGCCGGTCTTCCGTCTCGTAAAGCTGGACCGCACTCCGGGATCGATCACAACGACGACCCAGCGCTTCTGCCGACAACCCAACCGATCGGCGAATCCGACGAAGGACTTCTCCTCGAATCGGCACGATGTCAACATTGGAATTGCCGACCGCCCCAAGATGGTCTTGAAGAGCAGCGTGCTTCCGCTCAATTGAGAACCCCACGTGCTCCTCAAATCGACGGAGATTCGACTGTCCTGATATAATTACCTGATAATACGTTCCTCCATCGTGAGCACTGTTCGTCGCCTCCTTTTCAGTGGAACGGATGCGCGCCCAAATGCCGAGACGAGAAAGCGCGTACGCCAAATCGGATGCAAGCCCCTCACTGGCCGTGGTAGCAGTAACAGCATTCGCTCGTGCAACCGTCCCGTCTCCGTCAAAATATCCCCGAAGGAGAAGGCCTATATCGTGATTCGAGAGCCGCGACCAAAACGATGGAAGACGTTTAGCATGTGATTGAGCGCCGCACTCCTCTTTCAGCAACTCCGTTAACGCCTTCGATTCCACCTGAAGATCCGACGAAGACCGTTCCCTGTAAGAAAGGCCTGATGACTGGAGGGCTCCTTTAATCGACCGACGCACTTTCGCATTCCCATTGGCGAAGAGAATATAACGGTCCGTTCCATGCCCTTCAGCCACGTACAACCCAAATAACTGAAGTACATCCGGCGTTAGCTCCAACCGGCCCGGAAGGCGATGCGCCGTCTGTTTCCCTCCAATCTCAACGGGCTGGTTCGCCACATGACCACCAAGTTCGTCCGTTTCCTCAAAAACCTGCTGGTATATCTCGGGCGAAAGTCCCCCGTCCCCTTTCGTATGCCCGCGAATCGAGGCAATTTTGGGATGGGGATCGACTCCTGCATTACGCAACGGATCTGCGAGTGCAGAAACCTCCTTTTCCGCAAGATAAGCTCGCGGAGCAGGAGCTGCCTTCACACATAGGTCAGTTCCTGAAAGTGCCTCTACCGTATTGATCGCATCGATTCCATCCCGTTGTGGAAGGGAGGTCGGCACCGGAACGAAGTCCGTCGGACGCGCCTCAGCCGTTTCGATGAGTTGAAGCCGACCCTCCCGAAGCACCCACAGGTTGTGATCGCCCGTCATCGTGGCCGAACGTCCACAATCGGTCGTGACCCGGTACATCTTGTCGGGCGCCTCGTGTCGCGTGACCGCTCGCACGTCGGTTTCTCGAACCTCTCCGCGTTCCGCATCAAACGCGAGCGTGGTGTACGCCCCTTCCGGCAAGAGTGCTTCTTCCGTATCTCCGACGGGAACGGATCCGTGCGTGTCGATGAGATGGTCAACGAGAGGCCCGATGGCCTCTACATGCGTTTCTACATCCTCTCCCGAATGCGACGTGAAGTACACCGGGTCCTCGTAGCCAAGACTCTTGCCCGTCCCCGTCGCCCCCAGGAGCGTCTGGTATTCATCTCCGCGCTCGATGCCGTCCACGAGCTCGTTGATCGCGTCGGGCTGGTCGCCCATCGGTTCAAAATCGGATGTAAGATCGAACTGGCCTCCGGTCTCGGAGGGGCGAGGCGCGTCGGAGGGCGTATCCGGGACATCGTTGAGCTCCATGGATCGGGTCAGAGGGCGTTGTGGAAACCATGTGTACCACGTGTCTCAACTGATCCGTCGGCAGCGAGTTGCGCGCAGTGCGGCCGTACCCTCAATTGTCGCCGTCAGGCAAAATAGAACTCCCAGTTGATGGCCACCACGCGCCCGTTACGGACCCGCACCACCATCGCGGTCGGCTTCGAGTCGGTCTCCTGGTAGATCAGTTCGCCCGTTGAGTCATTGCGACGGGTCGGCGTTCCCAAAATATTGAGCACCTGGTCCTCCTTCGCCCCGACGTAGAGGCCCTCCGGCGTGGTGTACTGAGTGCTGGAGATGGAAAGCCGGACGAGAAAGATCTTCGGAGAGTTTTTGACATCGTACACCAGCGCTTCGATCCCGGTGTAGACGAGAGTACGGAGCGTGTCGACTTGTCCGTCCACATACTGGTTGGCAATCGGACGCGTCTCAACACGACGCGGTGCGCCGAGCCGCTGCACAAGGGCGTCGTAGGAGACACTTCCGTCCGACTGAAGCGCCCGCTGAATGAGCTGCGAGACGACATCAGAGGGCGGCCCCGCCTCCCGGGTCGGCTCTACATCTTCAACACGAGACACCTCGGGAGGAGCCGCAACCGGTTCCGTCCCCGAACGTGTAGACTCGGCGCTCGAACACGCACTGATCACCAAGCTCAGAGCCACTTGGCAAACCAGTACGAAAACGAGCTTCCGAGTCATGATGTCGTCGTGCTTGACACAAGACGTATGCATAAAGGCAAGGCAGCAAGAATCGCACGTAATTTCACGTAACGTCCACGCTTCCAACTCTTCCTACGTGCTTTGCCTGCTTACTTGTGTGCAAAATATGTTTCACCCGATCAGTGCCTGCGCGCGACTTTGCCTCATCGCCGTTCCCCTTCCCGTCATTTCTTCCGCTCCATGACAAAAGGGGTGTTTTTTCCACCGAATGAGAAATATTCCAGTGCTCGCTGTGAAGAGTTACCTGTCTCCTGGAAAGTTCTGACGGCCTCGCACGTTGATAAAAGCAGCTTCGAGTTGGAGGTGTTCTTCAGGGTCTCTTCTGTGTTGCTCTCTTCAATGCCCGCCGATCATAACGTCGGCTTCCCCTCCTCGTCGCTCGACATTCCGAAGCGGTTTGCCCCCCTCCAGCTCTCCATCGAGGAGCCCGTCCACAACCTCGACGAGGCGATCGTCCAACTCAAGCAGTGCGACTCCACTGAGCTCCGCCGGGCCCGTAGGCATCATCGGCGCGCACTGGGATCTCTCCGAAACGGCGGCTACAGCGGCCTGTCGGAGACCACGCGAGAACACCATAGCGGCCGGCTCCGAAAGAACCTGGACGCGCCCAGCCACGTGCTCGCCTCCCCTACAGACGCTGACGCGGATTACGAATCGTCCGGCGACTCGCAACCCCTTTCGTCCCGCATCCGGGCTTTCTCCAAGCGCCTCTGGTAGACAGATGTAGTTTTACCAACCTTAAACAGCGCCATATGATCCAGCCCCAGCGGCGTGCACTGGCGGGACTTACTCGTCGTCGGCGTCGAGCCGTCCATGCTGGTCGGTGCGCTTGGCCCGTAGAAACCGGGTGCGGTAGCGGTTGGCCCCCTCCCGCACGTCGGCCTCGCGCACGGTCCCGGCCGTCCCCTCCGCCACAGCCCGGAGCAACGTTTCCAGCTGTTCTTTCTCCGACGGCGTCAGGTGGAGCGTGTAGGCCTGCTCCTCCTCCCGTTCGAGCATGGTCCACTTGCGCGCGGCGGCGATGACCAGGGAGCACGGCTCACGGCACGGAAAGCGGCCGTCGCCGCGGGGCACCGACAGTTCCCGGTCCTCATCTTCGTCCCACTCGCGCCGCTTCAGACACTGTGAGTCCTCACAGCAGGCCTCCGCCACCCAGTCCACGGCCTCGCCCTCCAGTTCTTCCGTGACTGCGTAGATGCCCGTCTGTCGCTCAGTGGTTTCTGCCCAGTGCGTAACGTCGAGGTCACCGTGTTGCTCGCGGTACCGGTTCGCAATGGTGGCCGGGTAGAAGAGATCGATCGTCTGCACGGCGGCAGCGGCGTTGAGCCCCGAAAAGTGCCATCCGGTCTGAAGGGTCGGGGCCGTCTTGAGGGGGCGATACCGGCCATCGTCGTCGTGCTTGGCAATCCAGCGGGCGTCGAGGGGATCAGTATGGGCGTCGAGGCGCTCATCGGGCGTGTCGGCGTCGTCGACGTGCCGCAGAGTATAGGTGCGCCGAGCCTCCTCATCCAGACGCACGGTCAGGTGAAGCTGCCCCCACGTTTGAGAAACACCGTCCACGAGGGCTCGTCGCCGCGCCGGCGGTGCGGCATCGTCGGCCTCCTCGACCCACCGCAGAAACGCCCATCGAGCCGGGGCTTGTGGGGCGCGCGTCTGCCAGAATCCCCACTCCTCCAGGTAGTCGGGGTATTCCGCCAGTACGGCCTGCAACTCGTCCTCGTCGAGGCCTGCGTGCTCATCGCCGGCCACAGACAGCCGGTACGTCCCTTCCGTGACCGTCAGAGAAAGCTCGTCGGTGTCGATGCCGCCGTCGGCCGCGTGTGTCCGAAGGCGTTCAAAAAGCGGTGCAGTCATGAGGTCGCTTGAGAAACAGTCGATCGGTAAGAACAAACAGAATCCGGAAGGGAGACCTTAGCGGCGCGTCACGTCTTCCGTGTCGAGTAGAGCGCTGGTTAATGGATGGCCTTCGGGCTGCTGGAGGTACCGCCCGAAGCCTCGTTCTCGATTCGGCACTCGTCCTCTTCAGCTTGACTGACCACCAGGTGACTTCAAGCGAAGGGGGATTGACGTTCAGAAAACCGGTTCCCAACGGCTACCAGAGCCGATCCTGAGCAGAAGAACATCCAAATCCATGGTTGAAGTCACTTAGCGTCGCGAACCCGTTCCAGGATGACATCGGCCACGAGCGGGTCGGTGCCGACGGCCCCGGTGTACCACACGCGTCGCCCGTCCACCGTGGCGGGGACGTCGTAGCCTTTTCTGTAGTCATCGGTGAGGCCAATGTCCTCGGGAATGTCTTCTTGGGTGTGGTAGCCATCGGCCACGAAAAGAGGGACCACGACGATATCCTTGGTGTGGACGTGCTCGGTCAGGTCCTCAACCTCCGGTTCCTCATCCATGAACAGGGCCTCCACCTGCGCGAAGCGGTCCTGCTGCCGGATTTGGTCGGCGTGGTACTGGACGGCCTTCGCGGAGTTCTCGTTGCGCTCGGTGCCGTGCCCGACGACCACCATGCCTACGTCGTCTCCCGCTCGATCGTCGAGCACCGTGTCGGCGCGATGGGCAATCACCTGGCTCATGGCGTCGTGGGTGCCGACGGGGCCGCAGTAGTGGACCTGCGTGTCGACATCCCCAGCCTGGAAGGTGGCGGCGGTGGCACTCACGCCGTCCGACGCCCAGGCGTCCGGCGTCCAGTCCTGCAGTCGGAGCTCGCGGGGAATCACCTGCTCGGTAAAGTACCCTTCGCTGATGAACAGCGGCACCACGTACGCCTCGTCGCTGTCGAGGACGCGCAGCACCTCCCGGAAATGCGGTTCTTCCTTCCAGAAGGCCTCTCGGACTTCGGCGAAGGTACCGGCCTCGCGGATGCGATCGGCGTGGTTGTAAGTGGGGGTGCTCGACCCCGGATTGAGGTGCGACCCGTGGGCCGCAATGACGAGTGCGTCGGCCATCGGTCGGGCACAATTAATTCATAGAGGATGGAGTTGAACTAACCATCGGCGTCGGCACGGGTTCGGTATCGCAGCGTCTTGCGCGTGCAGACGACGTTACGGCCGCGGCTGAAACAGGACGAGTCCTCCCCGCTCGGTTCCGGAGACCACCTCCATGCGGCCGTCGCCGTCGAGGTCGGCCACAGCGGGCGTCGCAAGGCGCGGAACACCGTCGAGCGATACGGGCTGTGGAACCGCGTCGAACGCCGGGGCCTGCGGGGTCCCCGTATTTTCTATCACGAACGGCCCTTCCTTGGCCCCGATCATAAGGTCGAGCGTGCCGTCGCCGTCGAGGTCGTGAAGCGCCGGGGTACTCCGCGACCGCTCCGTGCTCGCCGAAAGCAGCGTCGTCGAGCGCTCGAACGCAGGCCCCGCCGCAGAGCCAGTGTTTTCGAACAACACGACGCCCCCGTCGGCCCGCCCCACGACGAGGTCCAGACGCCCACTGCCCGTGAGGTCCCCCAGCGCCGGGGTGGCGTGGCGCAGGTTCGTGTCCATCGTCACGGCGGCCGCTTCAAAACCTCCGTCGTCCGTACTCTTGTGCAGGGTGATTTTCCCCTTCCAGGTGCCGATCACGAGATCCGAACGCCCATTCCCGGTGAGGTCCCCCAGGGCGGGCGCGTAGTGGTAGGCCGACGGCAGATCCAAGGCGTCTCCGCGCCGGAAGGTCGGCGCCGTCGCCGTTCCGGTATTGTGCAGCGGATACACGAGCGATGTGGTGCCCTTCTTCGGATCAATCTTGTTGGCGACGAGCAGGTCGGGCGTACCGTCGCTGTCCAGGTCCCCCGCAGCCACCGCGCTTTCGCTGCCCACGTCGAGCCCGCCAGTAAACTGCCGCGTGCGAAGCCGATACCGGTCGCCCTCGTGTTCGTAGAAGTAGAAGTTGTCAACGAGGCTCGTGTTGGCGTCGTTGGCCCCGCCGAGCACGCCGACGAAGAGGTCGAGGCGCCCGTTGCCGGTCCAGTCGGTGAGGGTCGGGGCGTTGTAGCCGCTGGTTTCGATCGGATTGCCGGGCGGGAACGGGGTCGGCGCTCCGCTCAGCACCGGATTGCCGCGACTGCCCGTGTTCTCGATGAGCAGGAGGCCTGGCTCGAAGAAGTCGCCCCAGAACAGATCCGGATCGCCGTCCTCATCCACATCGGCAAACGTGAGCGTGTTGGCGCCGTGGCGCACCCCGAGTTGCCGGTTCACGATCTCGATGCCCTCGAAGTTGTCGGTGACGCGGGCGAATGTAGGCATTCCCGTCGTGTCGGTGGCCTCGTAGCGGGTGACGGTGCCGTCGAGCCGTCCCAGGCAGAGATCCAGCCGCCCGTTGCCGTCAAGGTCGGTAACATTGGGGATGTTTTGGCGGTCGGAGAAGAGGCCGGTGCCGTCCGGCGTTCGCAGCGTATCGGCGTAGCGCTCGAAGCGGGGCGTCTGCGGTCCGCCGACGTTCCGGTAGACGCGAATATAGCTGTAGGGCTGCTCGGCCAGGAGGTCCGGCGTCCCGTCCTGATCCAGATCCGCGAAGCGAAACCACTCGCCCACGTCCAAATCCTGGTACTTGTCGGTGCGCCACACCAGTCGGGCGGAGTCCCCCTCCGTCACGCGCTCGAAGAAGGAAATGCGGTTGGACCGCTCCTGCACGAAGAGATCCTCGTCCCCGTCGCCGTCGATGTCCACGAACTGGGGCCGCGGCGTATTGAAGCCGCCGTAAAAGGGGTTGTTGATCGCGTGCCCATCGCCCCCGCGCATCGAGAAATCGGGCCGCACCACGCGCTCATAGCCCTCTGGGAGCGACGTCTCCCCCCCGTCGCTGCCCGACTGTGAGGCTCCGGTACACCCCGCCAAGAGCCCCCCAATCAGCCCCAGTGCGCCGAGAATCCAGGAGCGATGCAGCATGCGGAATACGGTGCTGGCCAATTAATGCGTTGAGCGCCTCGTCCGTCGTTATCGGTCGCTCCCCGTAGCTCGCTGCCCCCCAACCGTCCCGATGCCGGTGGGGTAGGTGCCCACCTCGATAACCGTCGTGATCTCATTCGCGCGCGTGTCGATGACCGTCACCGTCCCCGCCTCCGGAGTGTCGCCGGTCGGCGTGTAGGTGCCGTCGCGGTTGTTATTGGACACGAAGAGATAGCGTCCGTCCGGCGAGAGGGCCGTGCCGTGCGGCTGCGCCAGGCCGTTGCCCTCAATGGTCGTCGTCACCCCGGCGTTCGTAAGGTCGACGACGCTGATGCTGTGCGAGTGCTTGTTGGGGACGTAGGCAGTGGTGCCGTCCCCGCTGATGACGGGGTGCCACGGCTCGCGCCCCACCTTCAGGGTATCGGTCACCGACAATGCCGGGGCCTCCGTGGCATCGAAGAGAAGGAGCCGGCCCGTCCGCTGGCCGCCGCCGATGAGGGTCGATCCGTCCGGGGTCATCGCAAACTGGACGAGGGTCTGCGTGGTGCCGCCCAGCCGCGTGAGGGCGGTCTCGCCGGCGGCCGTGTCGATGCCCATGAGCTGGTTGGTCGCCAGGCTCGCCACGAACGCGTGTGCGCCACTGTCCGTCACCGACAGGGGATGAGGACGCGGAAAAAACGTGTCGATCTCCTCGCTGAGCGTCATGGTGCTCCGGTCAATGACGCCGATGCTCTTCGGCGGATCCACCGCACTCATGGACCGGCCCGCGTAGAGCCGGTCCGACGCCGTGTCGATGGCCAGCAGGCCCGGCACCTCGAACGAAGAGAGACGCCCCACGATCTCGTTCTCGCGGTTGAATTTGAGAATGGTGTTCGCCCCGATGAGTGTCACGTACCAGTGCGATCCGTCCGGCTCCGCCACCACGTGGTGGGGCTTCGCGTTCTCCGAAAAGCCGCGCTCGGTGAGGTCGACGGTCGTCTCAACGGACTGCGACGCCATGTCGATGATCGAGACCGTGGCCTCCCCCTGGTTGCAGACGTACAGCTTCGGAGCGGACGACGGCCCCGCGGCCGCCGTTGTGCCGATTATGCAGGCAAGGAAGAAAAGCAAACAGAATCGACGCATGTGGACGCTCAGAAGGTCCGAAGTGCAGTGAATCCCGCTCGGCGAATCGGCCACCCCCAAACAATGCTTGCTCCCCGCCTGACGCACAACGTTCAACGCAAAACCCTCAACGCACAACGCTATAGCTCCTGCTTCGACGATGTCAGCACGAACAGTCCCTCCCCGATGCTCGACACGACGATCACCCCGCTGTCGAAGTACGGGTAGACGCTCCACGCGCCCTGGAAGCCGGGGCTGTTCTTTCCGTACGGCTGCGTGTCGAAGTGGGCAATCTCTTTCGGGCTCTCCCGGTCGCTGATATCGAGGATGCGGAGGCCGCTTTTGTAGTTGGCCTGGTACATCCGGTCCCCCTGCACGTACAGATTGTGGTCTGTGGATCCCTCCGGCAGGAGCAACTGATTCACGAGCACCGGGTTGTCAAGATCCTTCATGTCCCAGACGAGCGTCCGGGTGCGGTCCGCCTTGCCCTGCAGCTCGTCGAGCTCGTCGTTCTGATAGAAGTAGCGCTGGTCGTCCGTAAACCAGCCCTGGTGCACATATCCGTGGTCCGGATAGGAGGCCGTTGTGATGGCCGTCGCACTGTCCTTCTCGGTCACGTCCGCGACGCTGATCGCCGTTTCGTTGGAGCCGATGCAGATTTCGCGGCCCTGATACTGCTCATCCGGCCCATCGTACATCACACATTGGGCGTCGTGGGAGTAGCCGGTGCCGGAGCGGCCCGTGGAGCGGTCGGCGAAGCAGCCCTCAAAACTCGGATTGAGCGGATCCTGAATGTTCACCATGTGCAGCCCGCCCCCGCAGGTTTTGCCCCCCCCGCTGCCGCCCACAATGTAGGCGTATCCACTCTCCTCGTTGATGACAACGTTGTGTGCGCTGTTGATCTTGTCGTAGACCGCCGTCGGCTCAAAGGTCGCCGGCTGCCGGTCGGCGTCCACGTCTCGAAGCTGGGTCAGATCAAAGATCTGCATGCCGTGTCGACCGGCGTTGTCCGCCACCACGAAGGCGTAGTTTTTGTACACCTTCACATCGCGCCAGGAGTTGACGCGGGCCCCGTCGGTGAGCGGCAGTTCTCCGACGTAGACCGGGGTCGCGGGATCGCTCACGTCGACGAACGCGGTGCCGTCGGTGCGGCCTACGAGGGCGTACTCGGCACCCGTGTTCGGGTCGGTCCAGCCCCAGATGTCGTTGAGCTCGATGCCGCGCTCGCCCCCGATGGCCCGAATCGGCAGAAAGGATTGCAGATCGACGCCGTCGCAGGAAAACGCCTCGACGGTCCCGCTGGCGCAGGGACGGCGCTCCCCTGTGAGGCTCGCGAACACTCTCCCCGTAGTCGGCGCAATCGTGCTGTCGCGCGTCCACTCGTTCGTAGCGAGGGAGTAGAGGGCCATCGTGCCCGAGCGGTGGTCGTCGCCCGGAAGCCCCGTCGCCACGACGCGGTCGCCGGCTGCCAGGGACGCCCCGAGGCCTGTGCCTGCCTCCGTGCGGTCATGCGCGACCCGAGTCACATCCGCCCAGGTGCTGTCCCGCCACGCAAACCGGTACAGCGCCCCGCGCTGATTCTGCAGGCCGGGGGCGCCCACCCATACGTCCGTGCCGTCGTGGGCGAGCGCCGCGCCGAAGTACTGCCGCGTCGCACCGTCGTACGGAAACAGGCGGCCCTCGCGCTGCCAGGCCTTCGCCGACGCCTTATAGCGGAAGGTGTACGCGACGCCGGTGGCGTCGTAGGCCCGCGGTGCCCCGACCGCAACCCGCCCATCGCCCGTCCAGGCCAGGGATGACCCAAACCGGGCACTGCTACTCAGTTCGTCGGCCGCAAGCGCCTGCGCCTCCGTCCACGTGCTGTCCTGTCGAAAGGCAACGACCGATCCGCCCTCGCGCCGCGGGGCCGACACGAGCAGGTGCCTCCCCTGAACCGCGATGGACCCTCCGAACCCGGTCCCCTCCCCAAGCTGACGGCTCCGCAGCACGGACGACTCCGCCCAACCCGTCTCCGACGTCTCCTCGAACACGTGCACAGCCGCCGTGGCCGTCGTGTCCGCAGTGGTGGTGGAGTCAGTGGTCATGGTCGTCACGGTGACTGTCGTCTCCGTCCCGACGAACAGGCGGGTGCGCGTGAGCGCAACACTGCGCCCGAACCCGACGGTGCTGTCCGGGGCCGTGAGGCGGGCCACCTGCGTCCACCCGTTCTTGCTCTGCTGCCACAGGTAGGCCGCGTTGGCCGCGGGCGCCCCCACCAGAAGGCGATCTCCCTTCGCGTCGAGCGCCGTGCCGAACTGGTCCCCCACCGCTCCGTCCCCGGCTTCCAGATAGGTGGACTCGGCCCATGTGCTATCGGTTTTCTGATCGAACACGTAGACGCGTCCCGGCGTGTGCGCATTTTTCGGCTCACCCGCAAAAACGAGCGGCCCCTCCACATCCAACACACGCGCAAACTTCTTCTGCTGGGCCCGATCACCAAACGGAGCGGTTTGTGCCGCGACCCCTCCGCTCCACAATAATCCAACAAGTACAACCCCGAGGATGAGGTACGTTCTCATTATACGACAAGCAAAGTGAGTAAGGCATGGAGATGTGCGCAGAACAACCGCGTTCCATCGTAGCCGTCTGCGCCGATGGGGGTTCCAATCGTCCTGTGAGGCACCAAAGATCTTCCCGTTCTTTCCCCTTCACAGCATCCCCATCGCGGCGACTCATGCCGCCAGTAGACGAAACAGTCCGTCTGCTAGCCTCAACACGCACCACTTTCGCAGAAGGATCGGACTGTGTCTCCCACCGGCGTCTGGGCAAGCAGCGCGAAACTGCCTCCACGCCTCCTTGCCGCGCTCCCCCCGTCGAAAGCGCGCTCCCAAAAATCGGCCGGAGATTCCCAATCGAGAATCACCCATCTAGCGCCCAGTTGTTCTCGTCTTTTCTGCTCCTTACACTTGGAAAATGAACACGCTCGTCCTTACCCCCTCTTCTTCCAACACCCTCACCTCCCGTGCGCCGCTACTCTCTATTCCTCGTCGCTGCCCTCGTGCTCGGTCTCGGCCTGCTTGCCTGTGGGGGAAGCGACGAAGCCACAAGCGAGGGGGCTAACGATGACGGCCTCGTCGTTCGCGATGAAGAAGGCCCCGCCCCCACGGCCGAGACGACCAAAAAGGCCCTCAACGAGTCGCTCCAGGCCTTCAACCCGCACTGCCTCCGCCCGGACGCCGAGAGCCAGGCCGACTATCCGATCACGCTCGTCAATCCGAATTCGCGCGCGCCGACCCGCCAGTACCGCGAACTGTGGGTCCTCATGCAGGCCGGTCTGCTCGACACCACCGCGGCCCAGAGCACCGGCGGCCTTCCCGTGCACCGGTTTAGTCTTACGAAAAAGGGCGAGCAAACTCGATACGAAATCGCTCAGTCCCGCGGCTATGAGCCCATGTTCTGCTACGCAGTCCCGGTCGTAACTCAGTTGGACTCCATCAGGACCGTCTACAGTTCCGGCCCCAATCCGCTCGCTCGGGTCTGGTTTTCGTACGGGTACACCGATCTCGCGACATGGGTAGACTCGTCGTTGGTCCGCAGTACCTTCTCCGGCCTGAACTCCCGTCCGTCGAAGACACAGACCCGATCGGCGAAGAAACTGCTTGTGCAGGTCGACAGTGCCTGGGTAGATCGGCGTCTCACCGGCTACGAGCGCCCCCCCAAGCGGCCCAATCCCCCGATGGAACAGTAGAACCGGTCCGCGGACGTGGACGGAACTGGAATCACACGGTCACTGGCCCGGATGCCGAGACGAGGTGTAGCGTCACCACTTCCGCAAAGCCCCGTCAATCTGCCTCTCAGGTTTCTTTTCCCAAAGACGATGCCCTGGATTACTTCAGCGTCCGGGACAGCACATAGTCCACACCGAATCGCAGTCCGGCGTCGACCCTGGACGAGGCCGCGGCATTCCCCGGATTCTCGTAGTTGTACCGAATGGTCCCGCCCGCCGTCAGCGACAGACTGTTCTCGATGAACACCCGAAGATCCGACGTGATGCCTGAATTGATGTCCGGCCGAAACTGCCCGTTTCCCACTGGATCGTTCCGGTAGACAAATCGGGATTGAAGCTCCGTGTCGAGCCGCACCCGGTCCGCAATCGCCCAGAGCCATTCGGCCCTCGCGACTCCTCTAACTCGGTGATCGAGCGGCCCCTCACTATCGACAAAGTGACTGTATTTACTCTCGGCCGTGATCCCGATCTGATGATGCAGCGTCAGGTTTCGGAACCACCGGCCTTCCACGAATCCCCCAACGGTCCCGCCTTCTTCCACCTCTCGTTCCCGCAGCGCACCGTCCACCTCTCGACGCCGCAATTACTGCCGATAAGACCCCGTCGGACCGAGACTCGGACCGAGACGGAGTTCCGCGCCTTCTCGACGCACCCCTACCGGCTCGCGGAGAACATCGGCGACGTAGAACGCCTCGAAGGGAGCGGGGCCGTCGGCGGCCCTGATTTTCGAAAACAGATCGCGCCAGAAGCACTTGTCGGGCCGGTCGTACACGGCCTCGTATCCGGGCCGCCGGGCCAACTGCCGGGCAGCGGCCTGTACGTCGGCGTCCGTCATCGACGCGTCCGCCCCCACCGCTCGCAGTCGCCCCCGAATCCGAAGGGCCCGCACAACCGGCGTGACCACGCGAACCCGTCCGATCCCCCCTCCCACCCGTACCCGGTCAAGATTTACTCGAACGGCCTTCTCACGCGCTTCGCCGCCACGATACTGCGCCTTCCCCCTTCCCTCTCCGAAGACGAAGAGTTCGCCCCGAACGTATCTGCGATACGACCCGCTTACATCCAGCCGAAGCCGGTACTGTGCGTCGGCCTCTCGCGTATCGCGCAGATTGCCATCTACGCCAGCTCGCAAACGAGCGGTGCGACGCTCCCCCTCCCAAAGCCCCTCATAGCTCGGCGCAAGATCCAACCGGGTCTGCCTACGGACATCATCGGACCCGTTGGCATTTCCGCCCCCCTGAAGCCCCCACCGCGACCAGTGCCACGATGGCACCCGGTAGGCACGGACGGGCTGCGTGCTGTCCGGGGTGGAGACCCCAATGGAGCGCGGAGCCTCATCGGGCACCTGCGCGTGCCCTGTCCCCGCCAGTGCGAGGAGAACAGTGTATACACCCCACCCAGCCGTGCTGTCGCCTTCACGTACGCCAACATGAAAAGAAGTGCCCATTTCAGAGTGCCGTCAGAGATGCACGCGAATCCTAACGGCGGGCCGCACTTTTTTCATTAAAGCCCAAAGAAAAACCGCCGGTCTCCTCTCGGACACCGGGGGCCCCAGAGACTCGGATGCGGAACGGGGCTATTCTATGAGCAGGTCCAGCACCTGGATGATGCGGCGGCGGAGGCGGCGGCGATCTACCACCATGTCGAGAAAGCCTTGCTTCAGCAGAAACTCCGACCGCTGAAATCCTTCCGGCAAGTCCGAGCCAATCGTTTCGCGGATCACGCGTGGCCCAGCAAAGCCGATGAGCGCCTCCGGCTCCGCAATATGCACGTCGCCCAGCATGGCAAAGGACGCCGTCACGCCCCCCGTGGTAGGATGCGTGAACACAGAGATAAACGGCAGGCCCGCATCGTCCAGACGCGTGAGGTGAGCGCTCGTCTTGGCCATCTGCATGAGGCTGAGCGCCCCCTCCATCATGCGCGCCCCCCCACTCTGCGCGATCGTAATGAGGGGCCGATCCTCCGTGTAGGCCCGCTTGATGGCTCGGGCCACGATTTCGCCGACGACCGACCCCATCGACCCCCCGATAAAGCTAAAGTCCATGCCGACCATCGACACCGGATGGCCGCCCACGCCGCCCGTCGCCGCCTGCGCGGCCTCGTTCTGCCCGGTCTCTTCCCGCGCCGATTCGAGCCGATCGGCGTACGACTTCCGGTCGGTAAAGTCCAGTTCATCAACTGAGCGCAGGTCGGTGTCGTGCAGTGTGTAATCGCCGTCGTCGAAGAGAAAGTCAAAGTACCGGTGGCTGTCCAGGCCGAAGTGGTACCCCGACCCCGGGAAGACGAGCAGGTTGTCCTCCAACTCGCGCCGGTTGGTAATTTCCCCGCTCTCCGGGCACTTCACCCACTGCCCTTCAGGCATTTCATTTTGCTCTTCGCGCGTGGTGCGGATGCCAGCCTTCTCGCGCCGAAACCAAGGCATAGGACAATGTTGAATTCCGAATGTCGAATGACGAATGCGTGCGGCCTCCGTCCCTCCCGAGGACCGCCGTCGGCCCTTCCATCACCTCGCAGAAGATCCGAAACGAGAGGCGCAAAGTCCAAATCTACGCGAACGGGGACGGCGAGGGGGTCGCATGGACCTCCTTCACGTACAGCGGTTCGACGGACGCCACGTCGCTGCCCCCCTCCTCCACCAGCCGCCTGTGCCCACAGCGTCCCACCCAGGCGGCCGACGGCGTCATGATGTCGGGCGTCAACAGACGACGATTCGTGCCCGTGTCGTCAAGCGCCGCCCGGCTCTTCTCGCCGCCATCGCCGACCAGCCAGAGCCGTCCCTCCACCGTCCCAATCCAGTCCGCAAGCGCATCGACCGTGAGGGCCTTCGTCGGCGCGTGCTCCACGAGGCCGTCGGCGGTCCGGCGGAACGCCCCGGCGTAGACCTCATCGCGACGGGCGTCGAGCAGAGCAGCCACCACGTCGCCGGGCTCCGTCATCGGTCGGCACTGGGCCGCGTAGGCCTCCAGCGTCGGCACACCCACGAGGTCGGCGCCGGTCGAGAGCGCCCAGCCCTTCGCGGTGCTCACACCAATGCGGAGGCCCGTGTACGAGCCCGGCCCCATCGACACCGCCACGGCGTCGAGCGCCGACGCCGCCACGTCGGCCTGGCGAAGCACGTCTTCGATGAGCGGGGTGAGCCGTTCGGAATGGACCCGCGGACGATGGAGATGTGTCTCCACAAGGACCCTTCCCTCCCGCAGGAGGGCCGTCCCGCAGGTCGTCGTCGCCGTTTCGAGGGCCAGCAGAGTCATAATCTCAACAGTTCTTGCCTCAAGAGCACAGCGATCCGCCTACTTCGCCCGTCCAAACTTCGGCGTTTTCTCCCCCGCCGGGATCGGCGCGCCGATCTCATTCTCCGCCGGCGGCAGCGGACAGGCGTACTCGGGATTGTACACGCAGGTCGGGTTGTAGGCCCGGTTGAAGTCCACCACCACGGAGTCATCGCCGTCGCGGATCAGATCCACGTAGCGGCCCGCCTTGTACGTCTCGTCGCCGTTGGTGGCGTCGGCGAACGCAATCCAAAGCCGCCCACGCGGATCGTCGCCTTCGCCCTTGAACACCGTCAACTGTTCCTCGCCGGACGGCAACGGCACCGTGACCGTCCCGAGGCGCACCTGTCCTCGGACGCGGCCCGTGGTTTCGGGAAGCATGACGGTATCGGGCGACGAACGCGTCCGGAGCGGCACGACAAATCGGTACGTGGAATCAACCGCGTAGTGGTCGAGCCCCTTGAAGTCGTCGCGCAGGTTGGGGGCGAGCACGCTGTTCTTCTCCCGCATCTGCATGTCGCGTTGCACCCGTTCTTGCATCACCGTCTGCTCGTAGCCCGCGGCCGACCCGGGCTCCTCACAGCCCGCAACGCCCCCGAGGCCAACGACGCCCCACACGACGATAAGACTCCGGACGAGAATCTCCCTGCGCTCTACCCCAAACGACAATTCGGAACTGAGTGCCATCAGTTGGAGGGCCCGTGCTGTGCAACAACCGTGGTCTTGCCCGCCGTCGTGAAGCCAAGCACTGAATACGGCTCCACGCGTCCGCCGCGCTCCATGCCTGGTGACCCGACCGGCATGCCCGGCACACTGAGCCCTCGAAACTCTGGTTTATTGGCAAGCATCCGCCTAATCTCCGAAGCCGGCACGTGGCCTTCAACAACGTAGTCGTTAACAACAGCAGTGTGGCAGGCAGCAAGATTCTTCGGCACGCCGAGTTGCTGCTTCATCGGGGCCACGTTCGCCCGCGGCTTTACGGTGACCGAGAATCCATTTTCCCGGAGGTGCGTCACCCAGTCGGCACAGCATCCACACGTCGGACTCTTGTACACGGTCACGGGAGGGAGGTCGGTGGACACTCCCGTGCCCCAATACACGTAGCCCCCAAGTCCAATGAGGGCGAGAACGATCCCAAACGCGAATGCCTTGGCGTGGGCTCCAAAGGAAGGAAAACCAGACACAGAACGGGCGGGTTGAGCGTGCGTGAGTGATGGACAGCACAAAACCCACGCGTCCAATTCGTGGTTCCGGGCGTCCGGCCGCCTCCGGCTCGCATTGCGTTACGTCTCCACGAAGACCAAACTCCTGTCCGATCGAGTCGGTAACAGTCTTCTGATACACTCCCCCGACCCGCCCTCCTCCGGCGGCCCGGCGCACACCGCCGTACTTACGATCGTCCCGCACAGCCTCACTCTTCCCAATGGGTGTTTCCTTCCGTGTCCTCTTCGGCCCCCTCATCGTCGCCGCCTTCCTCATCCTCCCCGGATGCGGAGACGAGCCCTCTCAGTCCCCGACTCAGCAGGCCGAGAACACCCTCGACCTGGACGTGGACGCCCATCTGGCCGACACATCGTACAGCCTCGTTCGCCACGACAGCACCACCGTCACGTTTCCGGACGACTTCCTCGGCACCCCGGTCATCCTCGGCACCATCTATACGAGCTGCCCCAACGTGTGCTCGAAAATCACGGCCAACATGAGGGACATCCGGAGCGCCCTCGGCGACACGCTCAACGCACAGTTCGTCTCGGTCACGTTCGATCCCCATCGCGACACGCCCGCCCAGCTTGCCCAGTACCGCTCGTCGTTCGACCTCGACGACACGCGCTGGCAATTCCTAACGGGCGACACCACGACGATCGGCGCCCTCATGGATCGGCTGGGCGTGCGCCACGTCCTCAAGGGCACCGGGCAGGAATTTCCCTCTGCCGACGTCGACTCGTCCTACATCTACACGCACTCCAACCAGATCGTGCTCATTGACGCACAGGGGCGGCTGCGGGCCACCTACGGCGGCAGCCAGACCCCGCCGAAATTGCTCGCCCGAGACCTGAAGGCCCTCCAGAACGAATCCGCCAATACCGCGTCACGCCGATGAACTGGATTCTCGCCGGTCTTGCGTTCGGGCTGCTGGGCAGCGTCCACTGCGTGGGCATGTGTGGCCCGCCGGCCCTGAGCCTGCCCGGCGCCCACCAGATGCGCGGGCAGTTTCTGGTCGAACGCCTTCTCTACAATCTTGGGCGCGTGCTGACGTACACCCTGCTCGGGGGACTCGCCGGCCTCGTCGGACGCGTGGCGAGCACCGCCTGGCGCGCCCGCCTACAGCGCTCCGCCCCCGCTGGCCTCGCCGCGGTCGGCCTCCTGCTCATCGTCCGCGGCCTCGCCCTCGGCGGCATGGTCAGTCCCCTTCTTCCCGGGTAAGCTGCTCAATGGTGGCCCGGTGCTGGGGATACGTGTCGAGCAGGGCCGCCCGGTCGGCCATCTCGAAGTCGGCAAAGTCGAACGCGGGCGCCGTGGTACACCCGACCAGGGTATACGCGTCCTCGTCCTCAACCGTGATGGCCCCGAACCATGTCCCAGCCGGCACAACCGCATGGAATTGCTGTATCGCCTCCACCGAGCGGCCGAGTGTGCAGGTCGAGTGGGCCCCGTCCGGGGCGATCTGGTGCAGCGTAAGGGGCGCCCCGGCGTAGAAGTGCCAGATCTCGTCCTGCCGGATGCGGTGCAGAGCCGAAAATGAGTCGCCGGGCAGCAGGAAATAGATGAGCGCAGCGGCGTCCCGCGCCCCGTCGAATGGGGCCGGAAGCGCCGCCTCCGCGAACGACAAATCGGACCGATACGTCTCTCGGTAGTACCCGCCCTCCGGGTGGGCCTCCAGATTCAGCCGATCAATCCAAGTCTGTGCGTCGGTCATGTGTGGAAAGCACGTTCATGTTCAGAATGAGGGCCCTTCCAACCTATCTGCTGTCCGTGCCCTTCGCAATCGCTTCTGCAGAGACGCCTCCCCACGGATCATGAACAGAGAACTGAGGCCAATGCGCTTCCCAAGCTCCAATCGTGCCGACCTACCCAATCGCCCCGCTAAACACGTACCACCCGAGCCCCACGGTAAACGCAAACCACCCCCAGATGCCGTGCTCCAGACTCGCCTGCAGGGTCGATCCCGTCCGGGCGTAGGTCAGCGCAAACAGAACGCCCACGATCGTCGTCATGAGCGGGGCCGTCCAGTTGCCGAATATGATATGGGCGAGGCCAAAGGCGCTTCCGCTCGCCGCAATCTTCGCCGGGAGGCTTTGGAACAGGGGGTGATACCGGTGAAAAAAGAAGGCACGGAAGACAATCTCCTGCGGGTACACCGAGAACACCGGATAGGTGAGCATGATCATCCCCCAGACCCCTGGTTTCGTTTGGGGCAACATCCAGAGCAGATCGAGGCGAAGCACCGCGAATACCGTCCCGGCAAGCAGAGCCCCCGGCACGAACCAGCAGAGGGTCCGGCGTAGACGCTGCCGGAATGCGTCCCGGTTCCAAAGCTGTTTGCGCGGGAAGCTTCCGTCGTGCCAGAGCAGAAGTGTGCAGCCCGCCGCCAACCCCATCAGGATGGGCATAATCCATCCGTCGAGGGCGCGGCGTTGGGTATACAGCAGCAGCGGAAGTCCGACATAAAGCACGCAGAGCTCAACGACGAGATAGAGTCGGCGATAGCATGACGGCACCAACACCGCCTCCTGCCGCCAGCGAAAAAGCTCCGGCACCTGCACGGTGGCCCACTGGTCCCCTTGGGCGTCGCTCTTGGAGGATGAACGGTCATATATTGCAGATCTCATAAAATGCTGGCCCGCACTGCTACGGAGGACAGGACGCCTCAGAGAACAGGACCCTTGTGTCAACGCGAGACCCGTTGCGTTTCACGCATCGGTGCTCTCCCTGAAAAAGGCGTCTCCGACTCTACGCCATTTCGCTCCGGAGAGCAACCTCCTTCGCCCCCGGTTCACTCTTGTTTCATAAACGACTTCTTCTTGATTACGGTCCGGAGAGCGTAGAAAAGGGTTCCTCACACCCGCCCGATCAATCCGCAGCTGATGAACGTGGATTGCGCGTTGCTTCGAGCAGGCGCTTTTTCCAGAATCAGCCACTGCCCAGAAGCGGCGGAGCATTGCGCAAAATGCGGCTGTTCCCGCTCCCTCCTCGCAATTCAGGGCGATTGCATCTTGCTCTATGAGGAGCACAGGAGAGCGGTAGAGCACAAACGTCTTTGCCTCCACGCTTCCGGGCGTCTACTCATTGCGGGCAGATTGATCGATGAACGGCAGAAGTGCCTCCGATGTCCGAACATCTGCCAACCTGCCATTGCCCTCCCCCGCGGTTATCCAAGGGCCTCCGCGATACGGCATGCTGTCTCCTCGAATGCCCGGAAGGGGCAGTCCAACTCTTCGCGAGCACGGGTGCTGTCGAAGCGGTAGGTGCGTGCCGCAGTGCGGGCGGTGGGACGAGGCAGAAACGGGCGGGTACGCGTCACGGCGGCAACAGCTTCGGAAAGAGCGGCCCCTGCTTTCAGGAATGGAGGCGGAATTGTGCGCCGCGGCGGATCGATTCCGAACGCTTCGGCCAGCGCCGTGAGGATTGACTGCCACGATCGATTTTCGCCGCCCAGAATGTAGCGCTCCCCCGTCTCGCCCCGATCCATGGCCGCCCGGTGCCCGGCTGCTACGTCCTGCACGTCGACCACGTTCGTGCCGCCCGGCGGGGCCCCCAGCACCCAACCGCTGCGCACGGCGTCGACGATGCGGCGCGTGTTCGTGCCGGGCCCACCCACCCCGAAGACCAGCGCCGGATTCACGATCACCGCGTCGAGCCCTTCCGCAATGCCACGGTGGACCTCCAGTTCGGCCCGACGCTTCGACCGTGCGTAAGCCGACCGATGAGCGCCCCCCTCCCAGGTCGTCGACTCGTCGATGAGAGTGTTGGGCGAGAGGGGCCGCCCCAACGCCGCGATGCTCGACGTATGCACGAGCCGCTCCACACCCGCCGCCAGTGCCGCGTCCACCACATTCGCCGTTCCGTCCGCATTCACCCGTCGAAGCGCGCCCTGCTCCCGCCGGTCGAAGCTCACCTTGCCCGCCACGTGGTACACCCGCTCGATCCCGTCCATCGCCTCGTAGAGGCCCCGCGCATGCGTGACATCGCCCACGGTGTGCTCCACCGCCTCCGCGGCCGTCCCCAGCAGCGTCAGCGACGACTGCTCCCGCCGAAAAATACGAACGTCCGCCCCCGCCTCCACGAGATGCCGCGTCAACACCGCCCCCACAAACCCCGTCGCCCCCGTTACCAACACCGTTCCGTCACCACCCGTGCCCATCTCGTCTACAATCTTACTCATCCAAAAGAACACCCGATCTCCCCACCCAACACAAAACCCCCACCCCATAACTCATCAACTCACAACTCCCCAATCGTAATCAGCAGATCGTTCTTGTCGACCGCCGCCCCGCTCTCGACGTGCACCGTTTCGACGACGCCCCCCGACGGCGCACTCAATTCGTTTTCCATCTTCATCGCCTCCAGCACAAGCAGCCCCTGCTCCGCCTCCACCGTCTCTCCCTTCTCCACGAGAAGATCCAGCACCAGTCCCGGCATGGGCGCCCGTACCTGGCCGCCGGCCGGCCCCTCGCCCGCCAGCCCGAACGCATCCACCAGCAGATCGCGCTCGTCCTTCACCTGCACCTCGGTCCGCCGCCCGGCAATGGTCACCTCCATCCGCCCGCCCCCAAGCGCCTCCACCGATACCGGCAGGCTCTGCCCGTCCACGATTAGAGACATGTACCCGTCCCGCAACATCTTGATCGAGTACGGCTTCCGCTCGCCGTCAATGATGACATGTCCCCCGTCAAACGAGAGCTCGAACGTCCGGTCCCCAACGACGGCTCGGTAGGCAGGAATATCCATCAGCGTATGTGCCCTTTGAGGAGAGGCGGACCTCACAAACTCTCGCCACCGTGCATAGTTTGGAAACCGGAATCACGCTCTCCACACCGGGTGATCTTACACCGTGTCTGCCGACATTCGCCCTACCCCGACCGTCCTCGTTCGAGCCTACGCCAACGGCATCTTCCCGATGGGCGACGGCCGCACGGGCACCGTCCAGTGGTACTCGCCCGACCCGCGGGCGCACCTCCCCCTCGACGACGTGCACGTGCCCCACAACCTGCGGGCCCGCATCCGAAAGCGCGCGTTTGCCGTCACCAGCGACCAGGCCTTCGACCGCGTGATCCGCGCCTGTGCGGACCGCGACCGCACCTGGATCACGTCGCGGATTATCCAGGCGTACACCCAACTGCACGAGCGGGGCGCCGCCCATAGCGTCGAGTGCTGGCAGGGCGACACGCTGGCGGGCGGCCTCTACGGCGTGACACTCGGCGGTGCCTTCTTCGGTGAATCCATGTTCTTCGAAATCAGCAATGCCTCCAAGGTGGCCCTCATCCACCTCACGCGTCAACTCCGAGCCGGGGGCTTCACCCTGCTCGACACGCAGTACGCGACCGAGCATCTCGAACGCTTCGGCGTGGTCGAAATTCCGCGGGAGGACTACCTGGACACGCTCGACGTCGCCCTCGATCAACGAACCACGTGGTGGCCGTTGTCCGACGCCGAGGCCGCGGCCCTCGACCGGCCCGTGTCCTCGTTTGACGCAGCGACAGGAAACGAGTCGACGGGGAATGGGTGAAATCCGATAGTTCTTCAGGGTTCTGCGCCTTCAATCTCGGCATGCACGACATTCGCCCCGTGCTCCCTGCACCATAGGTTCCTACGCCACAGGAGGGCATTAGGAGTACGGCGCCACTGCCTCTCCGTGCCCCACGCCTCCGTTCATTCCCGGACAGGGGGAGCTCGACGGCAAACGTGCCCCTGCGTCCCCGGACACGTCCCAGCCCACAACTGCCCCACTATGACTCACCCCCGTCCGCACATCCGTCCGGGCCTCTCAGGGCTCCTCGCTGTGTGCCTTCTTGCCGTCGGCCTGCTCGGGGGCTGCCGCCCTTCGTCGAACACAACCCCGAACGCCGACCACACCGACTCGTCGCTCCCGGATAGCGTCCTCACCCCGCCCGACTCGGCCACTGCCGCCCAATTTGCGGCGGCAATGAAGCACGGACAGACTCAAACCGACAGCATGGAGTCCATCGGCGCCCTCATGCAGGCCCTCGGCCGCTATTTTCGCGGCCGCCCGTACCTCGAAGGCACCCTCGACACCGACCCGCCCGAAACGCTCGTCGTGCACCTCGACGGCTTCGACTGCGTGACGTTCATAGAAACGGTGCTCGCCATGGCCCGCGGCCTGAAAACCGGCAACCGCACGTACGCCGGCTTTATCCGCCGCCTCGCCGAGCAGCGCTACCGCGGCGGCACCCTACAGGGCTACTGTAGTCGGCTCCACTACTTTACCGAATGGATGGCCGACAACGAGACCAAGGGCGTCGTTGAGCGGATCGACGATGACCTCGGCGGGCGCCGCCTGACCGACACGCTCGACTTCATGAGCACCCACCGGGCCCGCTACGACCGCCTTGCCACCAACGACAGCCTCTATGCCTGCGTACAGGCCATGGAGGACTCGCTGCAGGAGCACCGGCGCACCCGTCCGGTTCGCTACGTGCCCCAAGATTCGATTCGAGCCGTCTACGACCAGCTGCGGGTGGGCGACATCGTGGGCGTCGCCACGGCCATCGATGGGCTCGACATCTCGCACACCGGCCTCGTCTACGCCCACGACGACGGCACCAAGGGCCTTCTTCACGCCTCCCTGTCCGACGGCGTCGTGGTTTCGCCCGATCTTCAACGGTACATTCAGAAGATCGACCACCAAATCGGTATCGTAATGGCCCGTCCCCGTCCCGTTAAATGAACGGTTTTCCCGGCGGTCCGTACTGCCGCCGAACGCCCGATCGGAACACTTCGGTGCCCTTCCCTCCCGTTCGTAGAAACGCTCACTGACCCGCGTCTTCGCACCACTATGCAGGACATTCAGCATCTTGGCGTGTACACGAGTGGGGGCGACGCCCCTGGCATGAACGCCTGCCTCCGCGCCGTCGTGCGGGCCGGACTCGACAACGACCTCGAGGTCACCGGCATCCGGCGCGGCTACGAAGGCATGATCGACGGCGATCTCGTGGAACTGGATCGCCGGTCGGTGTCCAATATTATGCAGTCCGGTGGCACGGTTCTCAAGAGTGCCCGGTCGGAGAAATTCAGGACGGAGGAAGGTCGCGCGAAGGCCGCCGAACAGCTCCGCAAGAACGGCATCGATGCGCTCGTCGCCATCGGGGGCGACGGCACATTTCGCGGGGCCTCCAAGCTGCACCAGGAGCACGAGTTTCCCGTCATCGGGGCCCCCGGCACCATCGACAACGACCTCTTCGGGACCGACGCCACGATCGGGTACGACACGGCCCTGAATACGGCGATCGAAAACATCGACCGGATTCGAGATACGGCCGACGCCCACAACCGCCTCTTTCTAGTGGAGGTGATGGGACGGGACGCCGGCTTCATTGCGCTCAACTGTGGCATCGGCGGTGGCGCGGAACTGATCCTCATTCCGGAGACGATCACGGAGATGGAGATGGTGAAGAAGCGCATCCTGTCGCACATGTCCGCACAGCGGCGCTCGACGATCGTGGTGGTGGCCGAGGGGGACGAACTCGGCGGCGCCCGCGGCATCGAACAGGCCCTTCGCGACGATTCCGACTTCGGTGACATCGACCTGCGCTCCACCATCCTCGGCCACACCCAGCGCGGCGGCGCTCCCAGCGCCAGCGACCGCGTGCTCGCCAGCCGCCTCGGCGTGGGCTGCGTCGAATCGCTGCTGGACGGTCACTCGGATGTCATGGTCGGAGTCGTCAACGGGGAGACTAAACTAACGCCCCTCCGCAACGTCTACAACCGCCGCAAATCCATCGACTACGACCTGCTGAAGCTGACGCAGATTCTCAGCTGAGTGCGTCGTTCCGCATCAGTGCACCGTGCCTCCCGGTGCCGACCGCAAATCGTGGGATTCGTATTGCGTATTTCGTTGCCTATTCCGCTACGTGTAAGCGCCTCTCCGCTCTTGAAAAAACCGAAGGCGTTACGTTCGCAGGAAAACGACCGGGAATAGCAGGGAGCTGTCTGCGTTGACACAGGCCCTACCGTCCAATCATCGATACGCGATACGCACCACGCAATTCCACTGTGCCCGACCATCCCCCCATCGGTGAGCAAGAGGGCAAGGCCGAGGCCGTCGAGGAGATGTTCGACACCATCGCCCCGCAGTACGACCTCCTCAACCGCGTTCTCAGCTTTGGCATCGACCGCTACTGGCGCTGGCAGGCCGTGCGTCAACTGACCGACGTGCAACCTTCCCGCGTGCTCGACGTGGCCACCGGCACCGCCGACCTCGCCATCCGAGCCGAACGCATGCTCCATCCCCGCGAGGTGGTCGGCATCGACCTCTCGGCCGAAATGCTGGCGTACGGACGTGAAAAGGTCGACCGGCGCGGGCTTTCATCACGAATCTCGCTCATGCAGGGCGACGCGGCCGCCCTGCCGCTCGACAACGATGCGTTCGACGCCGCCCTCGTGGCCTTCGGGGTACGGAACTTTGAAGACCTGGAAGCAGGGCTGCGCGGCATCCGGCGCGTCCTTCGTCCCGGCGGCACCCTCGTCGTGCTCGAATTCAGTCAGCCGCCGTCCTTCCCGATCAAGCAGCTTTACGGCTGGTACAGCCGGCACGTGTTGCCCCGCATCGGCGGTCTCCTGAGTCCCGATGAGGGCGCCTACGAGTACCTGCCCGACTCGGTCGCCGCGTTCCCGAGTGGCCCCGACTTCCTGGCGCGCATGGAGAACAGCGGCTTCACACACCTGCACTGGACGCCCCTTACGTTCGGCATCGCCTCCCTCTACCGCGGTACCGTTCCAACCCCTGATCCGTGAGTCGTGAATCGTGATCATACGCCCCCTGCAATCTCCCTTCACGCATCACGTCTTCACGCGTCACGCCCGATGGACACGGTCGAACTCACCCTCTCCGTCCCCGCCCTGGGGCACGACCGGTACATCGGCCTCCTCGACGACCGCGCCACCGGCTTCCGGCAGACCGACGCGGTGCTCGTCGCCTACGTGCCCGTCGACGACTGGTCGGCGGACGCCCGCGAGGCACTGGCCGCTCGACTCCGGAACGACGGGTACGGAGATGCCCTCTCACTCCGTCTCCTGGCACCCCGAAACTGGAATGCCGAGTGGGAATCTGCAGTCTCGCCGGTGCGCGTGGGTCCGTTTCTGCTGTGCGGAACCGACGCCAACGTACCCCCCGAGCACGACGACGCGACCGTCCTCCGCATCGATCCCGCACAGAGCTTCGGCACCGGCCATCACGCCACCACCCGCCTGTGCCTGCAGCTGATCGGGGCCACCGTCGCGTCCGGCGACACGGTGGTGGACGTGGGCACCGGCACCGGCGTGCTCGCCATCGCGGCGTGTCGGCACGGTGCCCGCTCGGCCCTCGGGGTCGACACCGATGTCCGGGCGGTCGAAAATGCACGGGCTCACGTACGGCACAACGGGGTGTCCGACCGTGTGGCGATCCGCAAGGGCTCTGTCGAAGCAGTGCCGAGCGATGTCGCTGCCGATGTCATTGCGGTCAACATCACAATGAGGCCCCTTCGCTCGATGCTGCCGGCCCTCCGGAGCCGGCTCGCCCCCGACGGCACGCTCTTGCTCTCCGGCCTTCTCACGAGTCAGCGCTCGGCAATGCGGACCGCTCTCGACAACCACAACCTCATCCCGGACACGGAGACCACCGAAGACGGGTGGTGGGCCGTCCACTGTCGCCCTCGTACGTGAACAAAAGATGAGGATCTAATAAGGCAGGGGGTGTACTCTGGAAAGTAGAAAATTATGGCATCTGCTTTGTGCAGACAAGAGAACGAAAAAGGGCGTCGCGTCCGGGTGCCCCTGCTCCTGTTCCTCTTTCTCTCCGACTGCTTGCTTCCATGCGCCTTGCAACCATTGATATTGGCACCAACACCGCCCAGCTCCTGGTGGTGGAAATCCAGAATGGGTCCGTGAACCGTCTGCGCGCCGTCGAACGGTTCGTCCGGCTGGGCGAAGGCGTGGATGAGAACGGCCGCATTACCGACGCGGCTCAGAATCGCCTTCTCGATGTCCTGCGCGACCATAGAGAGACCGCCCGTGACTTCGGTGTGCATCAGCTCGTCATCGTCGGCACGAGCGCTCTCCGTGACGCCGCAAATCGGGACGACGTGCTCAATCGAATTCAGAATGCCTTGAGTCTCGACGTTGACATCCTTTCCGGGGATGCCGAAGCGGCGCTGGGCTTTGCGGCGGCCTGCTCTGCCTTCGACGATCTCACGGGACACTGCCTGGTTGTGGATGTTGGCGGCGGCTCAACCGAACTCATCGCAGGTACCAACCCGTCCCTCCACGCTCCCGACTACGGGGACGCCATCACGAGTCGCTCCAGCCTCGACATCGGCTGTGTGCGCCTCACCGAGCGCTGCTTCTCCGACCAGCCCCCGCCCGACGCCGAGATCGACGAGGCCGACCGCCTCATCGAACAGGCCCTCCAGGACGGAACACTGTCCGTCGGCCCCGACCCGACGATCATCGGCACAGCCGGCACGGCCACCGCCCTCGCCCTCGTGGACGCCGGCTCCGATAGCACGTGGAATGCCCTCCGCGGTGGGGACTTCTCGCTGTCGCATGCCGACGTGAAAGAATGGCGCGATCGCCTGCTCCAGCTCTCGGTCGACGAGATTCGCCTTCTCCATCCGGAGGCCATGGAGGGCCGCGCCGACGTCTTCACGGTCGGCGTCATGTTGCTCGACCACATCCTCAACCATGTCGACCGCGACTCCCTCCGCGTGAGTCCCCACGAGCTCCGCCACGGACTTGCCCTGGAGTGGCATACGCGAAACTCGCCCCCCGTAAAGGTGTCGTAGAAAACCTGTAGATACGTCTGCCCTTCACACTGCCGGTTCCCGCTTCCTTTGCGCCGTCGCAGAAGGGCTGACTCTTCTCACGATTTCATGGGGAAAGAGGGCGCGTCGGGCTCTGAACGAGGCTCGGCGCGCCCCTTTTCTATGGCTCCTCGTTTTTGAACGAAACGGTTTGGCCTTGTGGAATCGCAATAGCCCGAAGCATCAAATAGCCCGAAGCATCAGAATGTCGACCCCGAGAACGATTCAACGTTAAACGATTTAACGTTCTACCACGAAGCGGTCCACGAACGAGAACGACTCCCCGTCGAAGAGGCCTTTGTCACTGAGCTTGAGCTGCGGAATCACGAGCAACGCCATGAACGAGAGCGTCATGAACGGCGCGTCCATCGGGCTGCCCAACTCGTCCTGCACGAAGCGGCTCAACGTTGTATACCGACGCGCTACTTCGTCGTAGGATCGGTCGCTGATGAGTCCTGCGACAGGTAAGGGGAGCATGTGCTCGTCGTCGCCGTCCACGGCACCGATGCCGCCCTGCTCCTCGATGACCGCATTCACGGCCCGGGCCAGGGCCTCATTGCTCGTACCCACAGCGACCACATTGTGCGAGTCGTGCGCCACGCTGGACGCGAGGGCGCCTTTGTCCAGCCCGAAGCCCTGGATGAAGGACACCGCAGGCGCAGCATCTTCGTAGCGGTTGACGACCGCCAGCTTGAGCACATCGCGCTCGGGATCGGCCACGGCATGCCCGTCCTCCATCGGAGAGTCGACAATCTGCTCTCCCGTCATGAGCTGATTGTCGACGGCGGTGATGACGCGCATCTGCTCCGCGTCGGCCCCCACCTCGAATGCATCCCTCGATACCGGACTCGCCTCAAAGCGATTGACGACCTCGGAGGATGTGCGCGAGATTAACGTCTCCCCCTCCTCCGCCACGAGTTCGCCCTCTACGTACGTCCGTTGCACGTGCGGCGCGTTCGGATCGCCCACGACAATGAAGTCGGCGGGATCCCCCTCCCGCAGTAGGCCGATGTCCAGGCCATAGTGCTCGACCGGATGCACACAGGCGGCGTAGAGCACGTCGTAGCGGTCATACCCCTGACCGAGGGCCCGTCGCACGAGCCCATCGATGTGGCTGTCCACCAGCGCATCGGGATGCTTGTCGTCGCTGCAGAACATCAGCCGCTCCGGCACCTCGTCCATCAGTGGGATCAGTTCGTCGAAGTTTTTGGCGGCCGAGCCTTCGCGGATGGCAATCTTCATCCCCGCCTCCAGCTTCTCGCGTGCCGCCTCGATCTCAAAGCACTCGTGGTCGGTCTCGACCCCAGCGTTCGCGTACTTCTCAACGCCCTCCCCGCGCAGTCCCGGCGCGTGGCCGTCGACCGGCTTGCCGCGCGTGACGGCGGCCTCGATCTTGGCCATCACCTCGTCGTCCCGATTGATGGCCCCGGGGAAATTCATCATCTCGCTGAGGTACGGCACGTCGTCGCGGTCCAGTAGCGCCGCCACCGCGTCCGGCCCCAGCGCGGCGCCGCTCGTCTCGAACGGGGTGGCCGGGACGCACGACGGCGCGCCGAACGCGAAGTGGAAGGGCACCTGGGCGCCGTCCTCGATCATATACTCGACGCCGTCGACACCGAGCACGTTGGCGATCTCGTGCGGGTCGCTCACCGTGCCGACCGTGCCGTGCGGCACCGCCGCCCGCGCAAACTCCGACGGCGGGAGCATCGAACTCTCGACGTGGACGTGGGCGTCGACAAAGCCCGGCATCAGGTATCGGTCCGGCACATCGTCGGCCGGTTCAATGCGCTCGATCAGGCCGTCGGCGACGTGGACGGTGACCGGGCGGGTCGTGCGGGCGTGGAGGTCGATGAGGTGGCCGGCGACGGAGAAGGAGGTTGGCACAAGCAGGAGACGGGATCATCCGAAAAGCAAACGTACTCACAATGTAGAAGAGCGCCGGCGGAGCGTCGAGGGCTCTTTCAGGTCCCGGATTCTCATCTCAGCGCTCAGCAAAGAATCGTTCATACCTGGGGAGGGCGGTCGTAGCTGGCCAAATCCTCGTCGAGGGTCCAGATGAACACGCGGCGGGAGGGATGGCGGTCGCACTCGTTACGAAATGCTTCGACAATGGACGTGTCGCCGAAGCCGACTTCCTGCTCGGCATAATCCGGAAACTGTGTCAGCCATTGTCGGAGTTCGTCCTCCTCGTTGATGTCCGTGGGGGTGAATGGATTTCGCCCTGAAGCGCTAGATTGACCTGCTTCGCAAACCGTTCGGCGGCATCTCGTCGTTGTCGACCATCTCCGTTCTGAGCGATGTGGTTTCCCGTTTCGTAAATCGTCGCAAGAGGGAGCAGCAATGTCGCCCCATCGTCAATCAGGTTTTCGAGACGATCAAGGACCCGCTCTCGATCCTGACAACGATTGGGGACCTCGAGAATGTTGCAGAAAACGGAGGTGTCAACGATACAGATGCTCATCGACAGAGGAGATGTCGTCTGAAGCGAATCACATGAGCGCAAACGACTACTTCACGGATTCGAGCCAGGCCTTGTCTTTTTTCCTCTGTTCCTCTCGGTCCAATTGTTCGTGCAGGTACTGCTCGATAATTCCGCGCGTCATAAGTCGTCCCAGCGGGCCGCGCGCCACGAGATCCGGGTATTTTTGGAGATCTTCCCGGCGGATGAGACGACTATCTCCATCCTCCGGATCGCGGTAGCAGCAGACGACGTGGGGCACGGCCCCCTCCGGAAGCGAATCGAGAAGCGCGGGATTGTGACTCGTCAGAACGACCCGCAGATTTCGTTCTTCGGCAATCTGCTGAATGCTCCGGAGTACCCTCCCGGCCCGACTTGGGTGGATGCCATTGTCAATCTCCTCAATTGCGATGAGAGCTCCTTCGGGCGCAGAGAGGACAGCTGCCCCTACTGCAAGCACCCGAAGCGTTCCATCGGATAGAAGAGGAGCATCCCATGCCTTCTCTCTATCCCCGAACGACTCCGTTAGCTCCACCATGACCTCGTTGCGAGGCGTTTCAACGAAGCCAATGTCCTGAAAATCCTGCTCCGGAAGCGTCTCGATAAAGTCCAGAATTTCTCGCTTTCGATCATCATCTTGACACAGGTTGTAGAGGACCCCCGAAAGATTCCTGCCGTCTCCGATCAGCTCCGTTTCGTCTGCGAAACTGTACTCTCGCATGCGACGCGGCTCCGGATCAAGGAAAAGAATGTGCTGAAGGGATTGACGAAATTGCTCCGTGACACGGGGGATGGTTTTCCGAGATTTCTCGTTGTTGAACCGCGACGGCGTATCGAGCTGCGTCAGCACGGCTCGTTGGTTCGAGCACGCAATCTGCGGCTTCCGTCCTCCCTGCGCGAAATTGTTGTAGGCGACTTTTACTTCGTATCCGTACTCGTCCGGTGAATGCGCGATCTCGTAAAGGGGGACGTTCGAATGATCCCCGTAGATCCTTTCTTCAGTAATGTACAGGTCATTTTCTTCGATGTGGAGCATGACCTCGAAGTGCTCCCACGGCCCCGTGTTCGTAAGCGAACAGCCGAGCGAGAACGAGTCGGCCCCGTGGTATCCAAGCGTGTCCAGGGGTCCTCGGATGGTCACGTCATCGTCCTGAACGGTCCGCAACGCATCGTCGAGCCGCTGCCCTTGGGAAAGCCACGACAAAAGTCGGATTCCTTCCAGCGCGTTGCTCTTTCCCGACGCATTTGCCCCAATCAGAAGGGTGAGCGGGGCGAGAGGAAATTCGGCGTCCCGATAACTCTTAAAATTCTCGTACCGAAACTCGCTAAACATGGCCCTCGGCTTCGATTGGGAGCGACGAGGTACTGGTCGTGTGCGCTACTTCGCTCGACTTGTTGGTGTTTTTCGCCAGCCCCGTCACGCCTCCCGGCGTGCCAGCCCCCGAAAGAGACTCGGCACAAATCGGTTCAGGGCGGCGAGGAATTTCTCGCCCCAGTTCGCCATCGTGGCTTCGTCTTTCTCAGCCTCCAGCGCATCAGCGATAGCGGTTGCACACGTGCGGGGCGGCATGCCCTGCTCGACCAGCTCTTTGCCCTCGTTTCGGCTCTCTTCGGCCGTTCCGTGGTCGTACTCGTGACCACAGTATTCATTGCGTCATTCGTTGACGCACTGTTATTCCAGCCACACTTTGACACTTCGTCAACGATCATGTGTCGATTAACATTTTTACACGAAGATGTCCCCGATCTATTCAATCGGGTTTGCTCAAGAGGTGCTTCCCACAAAGTCCCCGACAGCCTCATGCAGAGCCCGACGGTTCGGACGCAAAGACGGCCTCGCCGAGTCCATCCATTGTCGGCTCGATCAAGGGGACCTCCTTTGATCGTGCCATCACCTCGGCCAGGTGCTCGGGGATGTCCACGTCGTGCCCGACGCGCGGCTCCACGACCTCCGGGAACTTGGCCGGGTGGGCCGTGGCGACGAGGATCCAGTCGTGGGCGTCGTCGGGATCCAACCGGTCGCGCACCTCGGCGGCGGTGGCGGTGTGCGGGCACCAAGTCTCGCCCCAGGCGTCGGGCCCGCGCTCGATCTGCGTTGCTATCTCCTCGTCCGTCACCCGCTCAGCGTGGATCGTCTCGCGCAGGGCCTCGGCGGAGGGCCAGTGGTGACGCAGGCGCTCCATGTTGCTGGGATCGCCCACGTCCATGGCCGTGGCGAGCGTCTGCTGCGTCTCGAACGCCTCGTAGGTCCCGGATTCCAGATAGTGCGTGACGGGTCGGTTTTCGTTGGTTGCGAAGACGACCTCGCCGATTGGGAGGCCACACTCGCGGGCGTAGAGACAGGCGAGGCCGTTGCCGAGGTTGCCGGAGGGCACGATGATGTTTGGGCGCGTGCCATGGGTACGCCAGTGGCGAAGGCTGGCCACGGCGTAGTAGGTCATCTGCGGAAGCAGGCGCCCGATGTTGATGCTGTTTGCGGAGGAGAGACGCTTCCGCTCATTCCACGTCTCGTCCTGAAACGCCTGCTTCACGAGCTGCTGGCAGTCGTCGAAGACGCCGTCGACGGCCACGGTCTGCACGTTGTCGTCCCAGCCGGTGAGCTGCTTCTCCTGTCGGTCGGACACTTTTCCCTTCGGGTAGAGCACGACGACCTCCACGTTGGGCTTCCGCCAGAAGGCCGCGGCGACGGCCGCGCCGGTGTCGCCGGAGGTAGCCACGAGAATGGTGAGGGGCTGGTCGGCGTCTTCGTTGAGGCGAGCGAGACTATCGGCCAGGAAGCGAGCACCCACGTCCTTGAACGCAGCGGTAGGGCCGTGGAACAGCTCCAGAACATTCGTCCCACGTCCCAGCTCGCGCAGCGGCACCGGGAAGCCGTACATAGCCTCGCAGATGCCCGGGAGGTCGCCTTCGAGACGATCCCCGTCGAAAAACGGCGTCAGCAGCCGCTCGGCGATGGTCTCCACCGTGTCACAGCCGTCAAAGGCCGCGGGGCTCAACTCCGGAAGGTGCTCAGGCACGTAGAGGCCGCCGTCGGGGGCAAGCCCCTCCTGCAACGCCGTCGAAAGCGACACGTCGTGATCGGCGTCCCGCGTGCTTACGTAATGCAACATGTCAGAACAGCAAGTCAATGAGTAAACCGTACGTCAGGAGATCGCCACCGGGCCTCTGTTCCTGTAGTACAAAATGTGAACACAAAAAGCGACCGCTGCCGCAACGGCAACGGTCGCTTTCTGAATTCACAAACTTACGTTGAACGTCTCCCCCAATCTACTGGCCGGAGCCGCCGCCTTTCTTCATTCCTGGTCCTTTCCGCTGCGGGCGCTGCGACTTTGCTTCTTCCCGCATGGCCGTTTCCAACCGTTTCTTGAGGGTCGAGTCCTGCTGGGCCGACTGCAGAACGCGCTGGACCTTCGAGGCGTCCATGTCTTTCTTCTTCGCCTCCTTCTGCATCGTCTTCATTGTCTTCTTCTGCATCGCCATCTGCTTCTTCCGGATCTCCTGGCGGGCCTGCGCTTTCTCCGTGGAGTCCATCTGTTGCGGATTGCCGTACTTCTTTTTCATGTCTCGCCGCAGCTTCTGGCGCTCTTTCCGCGTCGCCATCTGGGTCTTCACGGCGATTTTGGCCACCTTGTTGATCTCCTCATCGGACACGTCGGACGACGACAGCATCTTCGGCTGGCCGCCGGTTTGCGGCGCCTGGGCAAGAACCCCCGGCACGACAAAGGCAACCGCAAGCAGCAGAACGCTCAATCGGAATGACGTAAAACGTATCATAGAATCGTACAAGTCTGAACAATCAAAAAGCGAAACCAACGACCCCGGCGGTCCCCCGGCATCCTTCTCAATCTGTGATGGACGGATGCGCGTGTCTCCCCTCTCCGCCCCTCTTCCGTCAAGTAAACGGACGTCCAGGGCGATTATTGCACTACTGCGCGGACACGCCCTTCTCGGCCCGTTTTTTCTCCAAAGCAGCCTGCACCCGCTTGTGAAGAGCAGAGTCGCGCCGGGCCGACACCATGATCAACTCCAGGCGTCCCCCGTCCATGTCCTCCTCCACGGTCTTTTTCTGCATCAGGGCCTGGCGCTCCCGTACAATTTCGTGCTGGGCCTTCCGGCGCTGTTCCGCCGTCATGTCGTCCGGATCGCCGTACTTCTTCCCGATCTTTTTCCGCTGCACCTCCATGGACACGACGATTTCAGCCGCCGATTCGATCTCGGCGTCCGACACCTCGGCGGACGACAGCGGAGCCGTCTTGCTCTCCGCCGGCTGCTCCGGCGACGGCTGTCCCATCGCAGCGGGGGCGAACACCGCGACGGCACACAGAAGAACGAAGGCGGACAGATAAGAGCGGGACCAATGCATGGAAGACGTGGAGGCAGCTCGTAAAGGCATTCGGGATGGGACGTTCTTCGCGCACTCGGTCCGTGGGGAAGTCTCTGTCGCTACTCAAGGGTGAAATGAGGATCTTCGCAGGTGTTTCGGCGGCGACATCGAATTCCAGAGTGGGAAGATCTTTCCCGAGCATGCGCCTCATTGTACGAGCGGAGCCGGTCCCGCACCTGTTCACAAACAAAACCGGCCCTCGCCGCAGGGCGAGAGCCGAGGAGGTCAAACCAGAGTCGGGGCAGCCGGATTTGAACCGGCGACCTCTTCGTCCCGAACGAAGCGCGCTACCGGGCTGCGCCATGCCCCGAGTTCAAATTTGCGGGGGCTTTATAGTCATTCCCGTCTCACGAGATCCGACCCCGACCGGGCCTTCTGCCCAATCGCCCCCTGCATTCCAGGGAGTTCAAGACTTATCCACACAGCACTTTCGATTTGCGAATTTCGACTGTCGAGTGGCTGTACAGTGCTGTTTCGTGGTAGGCGGACAATTCGAATTTCGACATTCGCACTTCGTCACTCCACACTCGTCACTGCCCAAATTCATCGTACATTTCGTCGATGAGGTCGGCGTAGCGGTCGGGGATGACGCTGCGCCGGAGTTTTAGGGTCGGCGTCAGGGTGCCGTCCTCGACCGTAAACGGCTCGGCGAGAAGGCGGAAGTTGCGGATCTTTTCGTGGGCGGCCGCCTCGTGGTTGTAGGTTCGGAAAATATCGTCGAAGGCGTCCCGCACGTCCTCGTGCCGCAGCAGCTCGGCGTCGCTGCAGCTCGCCTCGTCGATGCCGTGGTCGCGGGCCCGTATGCGGAGGGCGTCGAAGTCCGGCACGACGAGAGCCGACAGAAACGGACGGTCCTCTCCGACAATGATGATCTGGTCGATCCAGGCTTCTGTCTTGAACGACTCTTCGAGGGGACCGGGGTAGATGTTTTTGCCGCCCCGCGAGACAATCATGTGCTTGATGCGATCGGTAATCGTGAGGTAGCCGTCCTCGAATCGGCCTACATCGCCGGTGTGATACCAGCCGTCCGGATCGAACGCTGCGCGCGTCTGAGCGGGGTCTTCCCAGTATTCCGTCATCACGTTCGGCCCCTTCACCAGGATCTCGCCCTCCTCCGTGGTGGGCCGCGTGGGATAGTCGTTGCCGTTGACCGTCGCGATCCGCTCGTCCGAGTCGAGCGCCTGGATGGCGACCGACACGCCCGGCAGCACGTGGCCGACGGTGCCGTAGCGGGGGGCGTCGAGGGGATTCACCGAAATGACGGGGGACGTTTCGGTGAGGCCGTATCCCTCAATAATCGTGATGCCGGCGGCCTGGAAGAACGTGCCGATCTCTTTCGGCAGCGGCGCTCCCCCCGACACGGCAAACCGCAGGTTGCCCCCCAGCTTTTCGTGGAGCGTTGAGAAGACAAGCCGGTGTGCCAGGGCGTTCTGGGCCTTTAGCCACGAACTGGGGCCGCCGCTCTCGTCCTGCTGTGCCGCCGCGTGTTTCTCCCCCGTCTTCACGGCCCACTCGAACAACGTCTGCTTCACGGTGCCCCCCTCCGTCGCAGTCTTCGTGACGCGGTTGTACACCTTCTCGAACATCCGCGGCACGGAGATCATGATCGTGGGGTTCACCTCTTTGAGATTTTGACTCACCGCCTCGACACTCTCCGCGTAGCTGATGGTGGCCCCGGCGGCGAGCATGGCGGTATACCCTGCCGCCCGCTCGAAGGCGTGCGACAGCGGGAGGAACGAGAGGTGGTGGTCGTCCTCTCCAATCGGAAAGCGCTGCAGGGCCGCTTTCACGTTCGAGCAGAAGTTGCGGTTGCTGAGCTTGACGCCCTTCGGCTGCCCGGTCGTGCCGCTCGTGTAGATGAGAGCACTCGGGTCGTCGGGCGTGACCTCGTCTGCCACTCCGGTCAGCTCGTCCTCGTGCTCGGCCCAGTGGTCGCGTCCTGCCGTCAGCGCATCGTCCCAGGGCATCATGTACGACGGCGGATCGTCCGGCATGGCGTCCATAACAATTACCGTCTCCAGCGACGGACACTCGTCGGCGATCTCTTGGATCTTCTTGCGCTGCACGGGCACCGAGACAACACAGGCTGTGGCGCCGGAATCACGTAGGATGTACGCGATTTTCGAGGGGGGGAGCGAGGTGTAGATCGACACGTTCACGCCCCCCATCAGCTGCGTGCCGAGATCCGTGATGGCCCACTCCGGACGGTTTTCAGACAAGAGGGCCACTCGATCGCCCTTCCGCACCCCGTGCTGATGCAACGCCCCCGCCAAGGCCTGCCCCCGATCCTCAAGCTGTTCCCAGGTGATGTCGTGCCACCCCTCTCCACGCTCTTTGTAGCGAAGCACCGGCCGCTCCCGGCCGCGGTAGCGCGTACACAACCGCCGAAAGAGCTGCGGAATCGTGTCGAACTCAACCTGCGCGGGCATACTGATACGAATGGGTTTGTAGAGACGATTTCCGACGGAGCACATACCACGGTTCGTTCCAAACGGAGAACGGGGATGCGATACTTCTGCACGGATCAGCACTTCCAAGCGGAAAGGGAACAGAAATGGGACCGTCCAGTCACGCCACGCAGAGCGACAGACGAAGCAATCCGCGGTTTCTCCGTTCTGCCCCCGCCTCAACGCTCAAACTCCCAACGCATCCCCGCTACGCATCCACCCCCACCGCGTCCGCAATTGACGCATGCCCATCCGCCTTCAGACACTCCACGAGCCCCTCCTTGATGCGCTTGACGAGCCCCGGCCCCTCGTAGACGAGCGCCGTATAGAGCTGTACCAGGGAGGCCCCTGCCCGAATTTTCTCGTAGGCCGATGCGGCGTCGTGCACCCCGCCGACCCCGATGATGGGGATCTCCCCGTCGGTGGCCTGATAGAGGTAGCGAACGAGACAGGTCGCACGCCCGGCCAGCGGCTCCCCGCTCAGCCCCCCCTCTCCAATGTCCTCCAGCCGCTCCTGCGACGTGGCCGTCACCCCCTTCCGGTCCGATGCCGTATTTGACGCGATAAATCCGTGCACACCGTGGGCCTGCGCCACCGCGATCACGTCTTCGAGATGGGTGTCAAACAGGACGCGGTCGCTCACCGGCGGGCTCAGCTTGATGAGAACCGGCACCTCCAGCCCCGATGCCTTCTGCTCCGCAAAGATGGTTGAAAGCAAATCGTCGAGCGCGTCCGGATGCTCGAAAGTGCGCCCCGTCTCCGTGTTCGGACACGACACGTTGAGCACGATGTACTCGGCCTGCGGAGCCAGGAGGCGAAAGCTTTCGCGGAAATCCTCGCGGGCGGCGTCCCCCATCACGCCGGGATCGTGCGTCTTGGCGAGGTTGATGCCCAGCGGACGTGTACGATCGTTCTTTCCCTCGTCGAGCCGCTCGGCCACCGCTGCCGCCCCCTCGTTGTTGAGTCCCAACCGGTTGAGCAGGGCGCGGTCTTCCTCCAGCCGAAAAGCACGCGGCTTCGGGTTGCCGTCCGCCGCCATCGCGCTCACGGAGCCCACCTCGACGAATCCGAAACCTACGCTCTCCCAGAACGGCACGAGCCGGGCGTTCTTGTCCGCCCCCGCCGCCAGCCCTACCGGATTGGGAAACGTCGATCCCCAGAGCCGCTGCTTGAGCCGCTCTTCCTCAAACGCGTAGTTCGGCTCAATCACGGACGGCACGAACCGCTGCACGAACTCCGCCGCCCCCAGGCTGATGCTGTGCGCCCGCTCCGGATCCATCCGAAACAGCAGCGGGCGAACGAGTCGGTACATAAGGGGATTTGGACGCTATCGGGCTGAAAAGCAGTGATCGACGCCGCCCCGCGTCGCCGCATTCTCTATCTCGTTGGACCCGGACACGGGGCATTTCGTTTCCGACCGGGTCGAGCTGAGCGGCCACGCCGTCCCCCCTCCAGGACCGCCTCCGCGTCTGATTTGCAATTCGACACTCGCAATTCGAGAATGCCCTACCAGCCCGGACGAAGGACGAGCCCGAAGTCCCAAGGTCGATCGCGCTGGAACGTGCGGGCGTAAAACACCTCGAAGACGGCCGACCCCAGCACATTCACCCGAGCCGAGATGCCGGCACTCGTTACGGGCCGCGCCGTCACTGTACGGCCCTCGGTCGCTCCCCGGCCCTGCTGAAAGACCGACTGGCTGTTCCGGAAGGCGGTATTGCTCGGATCCGTAATGTCTAGGGTCTCGCTCGTCCACGCTACGCCCGCGTCGGCAAACAACACAAGGTCGGTCGGCAGATACTTGAACGTCGATACGCCCAGCACCTCCGGCCCCAGCAGCGGCAGCCGAAGCTCGATGCTGCCCAGCGCCATGCGGGACCCGTACAGGGATGCGAGGCCGCACTCGTTGGGGTCATTGCCTCGACACTGAGGCTCGCCCAGAATCGAACTGCTGCTGTATCCGCGTACGAACCCCACCTGATACGGCTCCGAGATCGTCTCGCGGAGGAAGAGGTCCGAGAACTGGCCCGTGAAGTTGCTGCCATAGTTTCCCCGATGCAGGCCCCGAACGGCCAGCGTGACCGGCTCCCGGTAGAAGTACCGGCGCCAGTCCCCCAGCACCGACACGAAGTTGCGGGAGCCGACCTGCGGCGTCACCTGAAACCGGTAGCGGCCGCCCTGGAGGGGCGAGGTGAGTCCGGATTTCGAAAAGTCCCCCACGTACGCGAAGCCCACCTGTCCCAGATAAATGGGATCGGGCAGACCGCCGAGTCGCTGGACGTTATCGGGATTGATTTCATTGCCGAACAGATCCCGCGCCGTGACGCCGAACCCGTAGCGCGTGCCCCCGGCACTGAGTTCGAAACGATTCCGCTGCGAGAGCGGGTAGCTGGCCTGTGTAAGAACCTGGGTCTGGTACACCCGCCGGACGATTTGCACTGGATTCCCGTTCTCTGATAGCCCGAGCCCTCCAAAAGCCGACGGAAGGTGCGAGGCGCCCCCCCCGTAGTTGATTCGATTCTCGCGATTCGAGTAGAACGCCCCGCCTCCAATGTCTTTGAGGGTTCCGTTCGCCCGCACGATGAGGCTCAGGTTCTGGTTGCCGAGAATGTCGCTGAAGAAGAACCCGACCCCGCCGGCCACCTGCGTCCCAAAGGTCCCGCCCGAGGACACGCCCACCGACGGCGGCGATACTTGATCGAGGTGCAGACGCTTACTCGCCTTCGAGGCCTCTACGGACGACAGATCGGGAAGGCCTGTAGGATCGGTCAGATAGCTGCTGACGATGCCCCCCTCCGTCGTCTGAATCGGCGGCAGGAGTCCCGCCAGACTGGCCGACGCGGTGGGCGTCTCGTTCATCCGCGTACCCGTCGTTTCGTCCGACGGCAGCGATACGATGGAGTGCCCGCTGTTCGAAAACACCGAAAACATCATGCGTCCACTCTCCCGGGCCACCGACAGGGCGGGCGCGGTCGCCGTAATGCCGCTCACCCCGGTTTTCAGCTTTGTCACGCGGTAGGTGGCCTCCTCGTCGAGGTGGTAGCGGTAGACGTCCTTAAAGCCGTCGTGGTTGGAGATGAAGTAGAGACTCTCCCCGTCCGGACTGAACTGGGGGTTGTGGTGCATGCCGTCGGCAAAGGGGCGCACCGTTCGGGTCTCGCGCGACTCGACATCCATGAGCCCCATCCGGTACGCCCCGTACTCCAGCGTCTGGAAGTCGGTCCCCTCCGTCCCGCGGTCGGTCGTAAACGCGAGCGTTTCCCCGTCCGGCGACCACGTAGGCTGAAGCTCCGCGTACCGGTTGTTCGTGAGCTGCCGCACCTGCTCCTTCTCCAGGTTGTACAGGTAGAGGTCGCTCAGCCCCCCCTCCAGCCCCGAAAAGGCAATGGTGCGCCCGTCCGGCGACCACGCCAGATTCTGGATCGCCCCGACGCCCTTTACCGCCGTTCGGGTCTTCACCGTTCCCGTCCGCACGTCGAACGTGTTGATTTCGTTGTTGCCCTCTGCAAACGTCACGAACGCGAAGCGACGTCCGTCCGGCGACCACGCCCCCGCCGTGTCGATAAACCGGAGCGCGTCGAAGTGCGGGTTCGACCGTGTCCCCTCCAGTTCCTGAATCACTTCCCCCGTCTCCGCATCCGCGACGAAGAGGTTCGTGTTGAAAACATTCTCTCGGGAAATGTAGGCCACGTAGCGCCCGTCCGGACTCACCGCGGGCGAGATATGGAGCTGGTTGTCCGCGCCCGGTTTGCCGATCACCGCGCTCCCCACCGAATCGACCGGCGTCCGGCCCTCCATCTTCGGGGTGTAGGTGTCCCGCACGCTCTGCTTCCACTCTTCCGACAGCGAGTCGGTCGTAATGCCGAGCGAGTACACGAACGCCGAGTCAACGCCCACCTCCCCGCTGAGCTTATAGAGGTCGGTCACCGCCCCGTCGCCGTACTTGCCGCCCACGTAGGCCATGTACGCCTGCCCGTAGCGATACGGAAAGTAGTCCTGCATGTCGCGGGTCATCTGCCGCACCGTCGGCAGGTCCTCCCGAAGGACGGCATCGCGCAGCCACATGGCCGTATGCGGGTCGCGGCTGCCGACCGACAGGTACTCCGCCATGCCCTCGACCATCCACAGCGGCAGGTTGCGCAGCGAAAAGTCGGGATTATCGCCCCGAAGTGCGATATCGTACTGAAAAGAGTGCACCAACTCGTGCCCGATCACGTGATCGGTCTCCTTGTAGCTGCCCGTGAGTGGCATGATCACCCGCTCCTTGATGCTCTCCGTCACCCCGCCCGTGCCCTGTCCTAGACGTCCCCGCACCGCGTTGGTCTGCTGAAAGTCGGCACTGTTGGCGTAAAAGATGAGCGGCTTCCGCTCCTGAAACTCCCGCAGGAAGGTGCGGGAATGCCGCTGGTACCACCGCTCCGCCATGCGCCCAGCATCCGCCACGGCCTGCCGCTCCTCCGGATAAAAGTACACGTCGAAGTGGTCCGTGTGAAACGTCTTGAAGCTAAAGTCCTCGTACTGCACCTTATTCTGCCCGAAGTACTGGGCCGACACCGGGCTCACCCCGACGCCTAGCAGCAAGGCGGCGAGAACAAGAGCAGCTCGGAGGAAAAATCGTCGCATAGAGACAGCGGTGCTCAATCGCACTAAACGAAAACTACACATAAGTATAGGGGCCCAACCAGTTTGTGCCGCCGGAAGTTCGGCCGTTACGACTCCTTCTCGTGGACCTACGGCAATCGCACCTTGCCTTGATTGGTGAACAGGCGCAGATGTCGGAGGCGACTTCTCTCACTCACACACGTGCGAGCGCACATGCCATGCCAGCAATACCGGCTGGAAGAGGCAAATGAGCGGATTCTCTCTTGATAGACGCCGGACATACGATTGCCCTCCCCCTCCTCGATTGCCCTACTCCTCTTCAAAACGGACGAACTCCTCCTCCCCGTTCCCGTTTTAGAGAGGGTCCTGTGCGACTCCCCTACTCGACGACGCATCGTCCGTCGATGCGGTCGAGTCGCGCCTTGTCGCCGGTCGTTGTTGTTCTCATTCCCCGCTCGCCCCCTCCGTCGCACTCATGGATGAATATCGGACGCGCGTCCGGATCTACGCCGGGGTCATCCTTACGGTGTTTCTCATCCTAGGCATCCGGCTGGGCCAGTTGCAGCTCATTCAGCCGGAAGATGCCGCCACCCAAGCCAGCGCCGTCCGGGAGCGTCCGGTCGAGGCCGCCCGCGGGGCCATCTACGGGCGCGACGGCACCCTGCTGGCCGACAACCGGCCAACGTATACAATCATGCTGACGCCGCGGTACTTCGATCCGTCGAAGATTCCCCTGCTGGCCGATCTCCTCAACGTGGCCGACTCGACGGTCCAGCACAAGCTCGAGGAGGCGCGCGAGTGGAGCGCGTTCCGCCCAAGCCGGTCGTTCCGGGGCGTCTCGTTCGAGACGTTCAGCCGGGTACAGGAGCACAAGTACGAGCTGCCGGGCGTCTCCCACGAGATTGAGCTTCGCCGCCGGTACCACACCAGGGCCAACGCCACGCACGCCCTCGGCTACGTACGAGAAATCGGCAATGCGTCCCTCGCCCGCCTCCGCGGCGAGGGCTACCGGCCCGGCGACTACATTGGCAAGACCGGCATCGAGAAGGCGTACGAGCCGGTGCTCCGGGGGGAACGCGGCAGTGAATTCGTTCTGGTGAATGTGCGGGGGACCACCATGATGCCGTACCGCGATGGCGGGAAGGACGAGGCGCCCGTGAGCGGATACGACCTGCACCTGTCGATCGACCATCAGGTTCAGGCCCTGGCCGAGTCGCTGTTCGTAGGCAAGCGGGGGGCCGCCATCGCCCTTGACCCCGACAACGGCGAGATTCTCTCGTTCGTCAGCAAGCCCGACTTTCCGCCGTCCATTTTCGCCCGGTCGGTGAGCGACGCCGCCTGGGACAGCCTCCGCTCCGCCCCCTCCAACCCGCTTTACAACCGGACCACGCGCAGCGGCTTTCCCCCGGGCTCGACCTGGAAGCCGTTCATGTCACTCGTCGCCCTCGAAACCGGTCTCATCGACTCTACAGAGACCCTGGACTGCTCGGCAGGCTACCGCTTTGGAGACCGCGTCTTTGAGAATCACGGCGGCCAGGACCTGGGAACGATTAACGTCAAGAAAGCCATCGAGGCGTCCTGCAACACCTTCTTTTACAAGTTGATGGACGAGATGGCGCTGGACACCTGGCACGACCGGGCCTTGAAGTTCGGCTTCGGGCAAAAGGTCCCCCTCGACATTGCAGAGCAGTCGGCGGGTCTCATTCCGGACTCCAGCTACTACGACCGCACGTACGGACGCTGGACGGAAGGCTATCTTATCAACCTCGGCATTGGGCAGGGCGACATGTCAACGACGCCGCTCCAGTTGGCCCGCTACGCTGCCGCCCTCGGCAATGGCGGCCTTCTCCCGAGCCCGCACCTTGTCCGAAAGATGGAGCATCCTCAGACCGGACGGGTGCGCTTTCCGGACGTACCGCCCCCCGACACCATCCCAATCGACCCTGCCCACTTTGCGACCGTGAAGGAAGGCATGCACCGCGTGATGACCGACGGCACGGGCCAATGGGTGCAGATTCCGGGCATCCCCGCCGCCGGCAAGACGGGCACCGCCCAGAATCCGCACGGCAAGGACCACTCGCTCTTCATCATGTTCGCGCCGCTGGACGACCCGGAAGTGGCCGTGGCCGTGGCCATCGAGAATGCCGGGTACGGGGCCACGGCCGCCGCCCCCACCGCCAGCCTGATGGCCGAGCAGTACCTCACGGGCGAGATCGCCGACACCTGGCAGCGACGCCACTGGATCAACCGCCTCCGCGACTCGGTGCGCAGCGCGCCGCCGAAGGGGTTCGGCGGCGGATCGTCCGACGAAACCGCCCCGCCCGCGACGGACCCGGCGCCGCAGGACTCCGTCGTCCCCCAAAACACGGGGCCGCCGCCCGATACCATTTCCACCGTTCCGGCCGCCGCCCCCCGAGAGTGATCGTGGACTTCCACGGATCGTTATGCTCGCTCGGCGGCTCCCCGGACACACGTTTCGCACGCCCGCACTGCCTCCCCGAATTCCCGCGGGGCGACTGATCCTGAAGCGTTTCGCCTCGCGTCCTCTTCCTGAACGTACAGCCGCTATGCGTAGCTGGGACCAAACCCCGGACATTCCAACGATGCTTGCCTGGCTGGCTCTGGTGGGCGTAGGTCTGCTGGCCCTCTACAGCACCACCCACGGCCCCGCCGCCGAGTATCTGAGCGAGAGCGTGCGCGACAACTTCTACCGACAACTCATGTGGGGAGGACTCTCGGCCCTCGGGGTGGGGATCGCGCTGCTCTTTCCCGTCCGTATTCTCCGTACCCTAGCGTATCCCTTCTACGGGTTCACGCTGTTCCTCCTGGTCTTGTCCCTCTTCATCGGCGTGGAGGTGAAAGGCGCCCGGGCGTGGCTCGCCCTCGGTCCCTTCCGACTCCAGGTGTCGGAGTTTGCCAAGGTGGGGACGGTGCTCGCCGTGGCGCAGCTGCTCTCGGAGCGCCATACCCACACCACCCAGAACCTGAGCTACGCCCTGAAGGCCGCCAGCCTCATCGTCGCCCCCGCCCTGCTGATCGTCCTGCAAAACGATCTCGGGACGGCCCTCGTGTTCTTCGGCCTCGTGCCCATCATGCTGTTCTGGAGCGAGTTGCCGATCTCTGTCATTCTGCTCCTCGTGTCGCCGGCCATCGCCGGCTACCTATCGCTCGTGTACATGCCCGCCGCCCTCGGCTTTGCGGTGCTGTTTACCGCAGCCCTATGGTGGACCACCGGCCGGCGCCTCATCGGGGGCCTCGCCGCCACCTTCACCGGCGGCGTCACGGCATTCATCTCGCTCATGCTCACGAAGGTCCTCCAGCCCTACCAGGTGGACCGTCTGCTCTCGTTCACCAATCCGGGCGCCGAGCAGTTTCGGCAGGGCGTGGGCTTTCACCTCGTGCAGTCGAAGGCCGCAGTGGCCTCCGGGGACCTCTGGGGCATGGGCTTTATGGAGGGCACCCAGACGCAGGGCGCCTACGTTCCCGAGCAGACCACCGACTTCGTCTTCAGCGTGATCGCCGAGGAGTTCGGCTTCGTAGGGGCGATGATCGTCCTCGGCCTGCTCGCCTTCCTGCTGCTGCGCCTCGTGAAGCTGGGGTCGGACGTCAAGCATCCGTTCGGGAGCATTGTCGCCGCCGGGGCCGTGGGCGTCTACCTGCTGCACATTGTGATCAACATCGGCATGGTGACCGCCATGCTGCCCGTGATTGGGCTGCCGCTTCCGTTCATATCGTACGGGGGATCCGCGATGCTCGCCAACACGGCCCTGCTCGCCATCGTGCTCAACACCCACATGCGCCGCGACGACCTGTCGATCTACGGGTATTGAGCCCATCCCGGGGTCCGCTTCCATCGGAAAGCGATTGGCACCGCTGCTTTCTTACAACGTTCTAACGTACAACGTTCTAACGTACAACGTTCTACGTTGGAACGTTCGACCTCCGAGTAACGAGGGTCGCCTCTCCTTGTCCCCAAGACATAACGGGTGTTACCGCCCCTCTGGTCTATCCCCCCCACACTCCCACACGCACACACGCACTCCAGCAGTACGGAGGAAAAACGGCTCAATATCTCCTCCCGGGAACTAAGGCACCCCGGGACGCCCTCCCCAAACGCACGAACGGCCCCAGAGGCCGGGGCCCCTGAGGCCGTACCGCGCAATCTCCAATGCAGGAGGCTCTCACACCTTCACGCGCACCCGTCTACAGACTGATGCCGAAGACGAAGTAGCTCCGCGGCGTGTACGGATTGAGGTAGTACGACGCACTGATCGGCAGCGAGAACTCATCGGTGATCTCGATGCTCTTGGATGCCGAGAGGCTGAGCTTCGTAATTCCGGCATCGGTATCGGCATCGGTGCCGTAGTAATTATCCGCTGCGTCATCATTCGGCGATCCTCCGACTGCGAGGGACAGATCCACGTCCTCGACACTGAACGGATAGCTCGCTTCCAGCCAAATTTCGTTCGCGTCATCTCGCCCATACGCGTTAATCGAGGCGTGCAGCGATACAGGACCGCTGTAACTGATTCCCGGCTCAATTACATGTTCTCCCGGGTTATCGTAGTCAAAAAAGTCATTCGTGTCATTTTCGGAGAAGTAGAAGTCTGTGACAAACACTGAGAAAGAGCCAAAATCAGTGTCGAACGCATAGCTCGCATAAAGGTCATTCTCGTTCACGCCGTCTCCTGAGACTGGACTCATATCGAATGAGCCCCAGGCACCAATCGTGAATCCTCCCTGAGAAAACTCAATGGTGGGCTGGATAGCTGCAGCGTCTCCAAAGTCCGTTCCCCGCCAGACGTACCGGCTGGCAAGCGTAGCCCCGACATCCACCGACTGTGCCTGCACGGCGGACGTCGTGAAGAGCCCGGCGAAGCAGAACGCGATGAGCGGAACGAGAAGGGTGCGTGTAAGCGTGCTCATAAAGTGTCCAGGTTCGTGATCGAGAGTTCGAGTGGAGTACTCAGAGCGACCCGATTCCTCGGTCGCGCGTCCAGATATTCGATCGATCATGTGGTCAGGGTTGATAGACCTGGTGAGGGGGGTTGTGAGGCGAACCTCAGGTCGTGAGGCTCACACGGGAAAACATTACCCTGCCGGGTCCGGGCCGGAGCACCGTGCTCCGACCCGGACGAGAGACGCAACCGACGTCCCGCAGGGACGAGTTGGAGCTAGGCCGTCGTGCTCTCGGCCGCCTTCGCGTCGCCCGTCCCGAACTCAGGGTAGGCGTCCACGTCGTGCTCCAGCTGGTCGAGCCCTTCGTCGTCGTCGACGCGGAGACCGCCCACGAGGGCGTC
>PXUA01000017.1 GCA_003022435.1 Bacteroidetes bacterium SW_9_63_38
CTCTCCTCCACAAACCCCTCTGATATTGTCAAGGGGATTGGCTTTCAATCTCCCTATCAGGGGAATATTTGACTGTCGGGGTGCGAATCACCGCAGAAACTCGTCCGGACGAACATTCAAATTCCAATGTGCAACAGGGTGCTAGGCCGGGCTCGTCCCTGCGTCGGTCCGACTCTCTGTGTCGGTGCGACTCTTCGTGTCGGTCCGACTCTTTGCGTCGGTCCGGCGGCCCGACGCTACTTCGGGGACGGTTCCGTCCCGCGGATAATCCCATACCCCTACGCAGATCCCCTGAATCCTAGATTGCTGGAGATTCTAAATCCTGGGAATCCTAGATTCCCGGAACCGTGGACAGCCAGAAACAAGAGACGGGGGTGCAAACTCATCCACGTACTGGTATTTGCTCCGAAAGGGCACCGGGGGTACTGAGGACCGGGTTTCAACGGCTATAACAATCTCTTCGTCTCCAACGGTTAAGAGATTCGTACAAATGCATACGTGCAGTTTCTTGTGTCATGTTACATCTCAGTATCAGGGTTGGGTTTCATTAAGACTGACCAGTTATTTACAACAAGCTCGTGTCAGCAACCGGCCGAGTGTGGATCCGCCGCCCCACCGCTGCGCTCGCTCCATTTCCAAACAACCTCCGTCCTGCTCCGACTCCGGGCATGCGCGCCTGCGCGCAGCATCGGCAAGCGGGTAACAGGGTCGAAGCATCTATGCCCCCGTTCCTGGCACGGAGCCGGAGCGGGGGCACTGCGTGGGATAGACAAATCGAGACGGCTCCGGTCTCGTGCGTCGTTACTCAGCGAGCAGTTTCGAATCGCTGAAGCCGAAGCCTTGCAGGAGTCTGTTTCTATACCAGGCGATACTTTCGCCGTGGTGGGATGCCCCGACAATGTCCGGCGTGCCGCCTCCGTCGAGGTCCGCCACATCGACGGACTGTGCCCGAGAAAGACCCGTCGCGATGACGCTCTTACTCGCGAACGTGCCCGCCGTACTCAGGACGTAGGCAATTTCCCCGTCGGCCCCGGAGACACTAGACGTGGACAAAATATCTTGATCTCCGTCCCCGTCGAGATCAGCGGTCGACGCAGCGTTGATCCCTCTCACTTCGGAAGAGATGACCTGGGAGTCCGAAAAACCGCCGCTGTCGGTATTTTCAAACCAAGCCAGCTGTCCGATATTAAGCCCAAGTTCGGAGAATCCCGCGAGAAGGTCCATGTCGCCATCCCCATCGAGGTCGGCTGCGTGGACGGCTCTCGCTCCCCGCGTCTCACTGGTTACGACCTTCTGATCGGCAAAGCCGTCGCCGGTATTGCGGTGCCAGGCAATCTTGCTGCCGCCAGCCCGCACACTGGACGCGTACACCACGTCCTTCATGCCGTCGCCGTTGAGGTCCGCCGCAAACACGGATCGAGCCCCCTCGCCTTCGTTCGAGATGATCCTCTGATCGGAGAAATTGCCGTTACCGTCGTTTTCGTAGTAGGCGATCTTTCCGTCGATCCGGGAAGCCGACAGAATATCCTGATGGCCGTCGTCATTCAGATCCGCCGTGTGGATCGAAGCAGCGCCGGACGCCTCGGACGTGATGACCTTTTCATCGGAAAAATTCCCCGATTCGTCATTCGCAAACCACGCGATTTTCCCCGTCACACCGAAGGCCCCGATGAGATCCTGATCCCCGTCCCCGTCCAGGTTCGCCGTGTGGACGTCCTGCGCACTGGCTGCCCCGATTGCAATCACCTTTTTTCTCGGGAAGTTGCGCTGCCGATCCACGTTCGGGTACCAAGCAATCTCTCCGTCGCCCGCGGATGCCGAGATCACGTCGACGGTGCCGTCGCCATCCAGGTCCGCAGTGTGCAACGACGACGCCCCGTTTTTAATCGGAGGGGCGTCGCTGGAGGATCCGGTGCGCGGCATCGGATCCTCGGCAGCTTCCATCCCGAGCGTAAGAATGAGCGAAAGAATAAACTGTATCGACATGAGCATGGTGAGGGCAAATAAATATCGAAGAGGAAGAAAAGACGACAGTGGAGCGGTGGAAGACCTGAGAAGCGACCGATGTGAGGGCAAAACGGCCGTTCGGCTTATTTTCTTCACAAACTCCGGGAGCGCTTCCAGCATAACCGCTACGTTACTTCGTAAATGTGGAGCAGTAATTCAAACTCCCCACCGGTTCTCAGGATAACTTTGGCTTAAGAGTCGCCACCGGTTCTTGATTGATTGGGGGCACATTCGCCGATGCCCAACGAGCATTGCTGCGCGGACATTTTTGGTCGGCCTCCGGAACGGCCTGCGTTCCACAGAGCCCCTGTGATCCTTTGTGCATCCAAATCCATGCCGAACCGTCCGTCCCGCCGGCTCCAATCGGCAATGCGGTTGGATATCGCGCTGCCGATTCCCGCGGTTTCCCCCGGCCGCAACACGTCTCCCTCGCCCATACGAGTGCGAAGACTCGCACGATTGCCGCCCGCTGAACCGGCATATTCCGTCGGATTCCGGAGTGAGCATGCGAACTGCGTGAGTTGCGAGCAACGACCGGATCGGGCGGGCCGGTCTTCCCGTCTCACAATCCACGGTGCCTCCCATGCAAGACGAGGATGCTTCGTCCATTCTTTCGTGAGTGCCGATCCCTACCACGAACGCCTTGCCACCATGAACATGTCCCTCCGCGCCCTTCTCCTCACAAGCCTCGTCGCTGCCTTCGGCTGGGTGGCGATTCCCCCCCTGTTCGGGCCGGACACGTACGTCGGCCAGGGACGAGTGGCTGGAATCCAGAACGATACATCCATCACCATCGGGCACGATCGGATCCCGGGCTATATGCCGGCCATGATCATGCCGTTTCGGATGCCGGATCCCGGCGTCCCGGATCACCTCTCGGCAGGGGATGCCATAGAATTCCAACTCACCGTCTCGGGGAAGACGGCCGCCATCACTGCCCTGCGGAAACTTCCCGATGGCGCCGTGGCCCGGCATCCGGCCCGGACCACCACCGTGATCGATACCACGCAGGAGTTTTCCGTGCTCAAGACCGGGGACCGCGTGCCCGTCGATCTCGCCTTCATTACGCAGAGCGGCGACTCGCTGCGGCTGGGCGACTACCGTGGCCAGACGCTCATCCTCACCTTCATCTACACGCGCTGTCCCCTACCCAACTACTGCCCGGAGATGTCAAAGAACTTCGCCGCGCTCCAGCCCCGGCTCCGGGAGGCGTACGGCGACAACGCGCAGCTCCTCTCCATCAGCTTCGACCCGGCGCACGACACGCCCCCGGTCCTCCGCGACTACGCCGACCGCTACACCGACCGGCTCGATACCTGGACCTTCGTCACCGGCGATACGACGACCGTCCAGCGTGCTACCCACCTCTTCGGCGTGCACACCCAGCCGGGCGACGACGAACGGGGCGAATTTCTCCACAACCTGACCACAGCCGTTATCGGACCGGACGGGACGGTGCACCGTCTCTTTCGCAGCAGCGACTGGACCCGGATGATGTCATGAAAGCCGTCAGCCGGACTCGCTGACGGCAGTCTCTTTGCTCCTTATGTTGAAAAGGGAAGAAGCGAAAATGCACGAAGCAATAAGATTGTGCAGGTTCCCTTTTCTTTTCTTCTACTTTGCTACGCGTACACCCGCCGTCGCTCGTTCCTTGCTCACAGCTCCCCGCCGCCATGCCCGTCTCGAATCTGCGCTGTGCCACGGCCGCCCTGCTTGCTCTTCTCATGTGCATAGTGTCGGCCCCCGTTCAGGCTCAAGATTCCGTCCCCTCCTCGACCGACGACACGACGAAAGGAGCCCCGTACGTCTCCACCCCGCAACACGTGGTGCTTCGCATGCTCGAACTCGCCGAGGTCACGCCCGACGACGTCGTCTACGATCTCGGTAGCGGCGACGGTCGATTCGTCATTTCCGCGGCCCGGGACTTCGGCGCCCGCGGGGTTGGCATCGAAATTGAGAAAGATCTCGTCGCGCAGTCCCGCCGAAATGCGGCTCGTATGGAGGTCGAGGAGCAGGTCCGATTTTACCGGGGCGACCTCTTCAAAACCGACTTATCGAAAGCCACGGTCGTCACTCTGTACCTCTGGCCCGGCATGATGGACCGTCTTCGCCCGAAACCCCGCAGTGAGCTCGTCCCCGGTGCGCGAATTATATCCCACGACTTTACCATCGACGGCTGGACGCCCGACACCACCGTCACCATTGGCACCAAAACCCTTCAGGAAGAGAAGACCCAGATCCACCTCTGGACGATTCCTGAATAGCGGACGTACTGTTCCGTACATGGGCATTCTCCGTGTGAGGAGATCTGTCGATGAATCTCGAAAAGTCACAGGGATCTCCAGGACTGTGTTCTGTCATCAGCGTTCTGTCATCAGCGGAAATCGTCTTCGAAAACCTAGTCACGGATCAGTAATATCGCGCTATACGCACCGCTACCGGGGCCTCTCGACCGCCGATGGAATCACTCAACCTGCCGACCTACGATGTCCACGTGATCGACCGGGACGACACCCGCATCATCTATGACCCCGTCCGGCAGACCTACGTCACCCTGACGCCCGAGGAGTGGGTCCGCCAGCATTTCCTGCAGTACCTCATGCAAGAGCTGAATGTCCCCGCCGGGCTCGTGGCCACTGAAGCCTCATTCCAATATGAGGGGCAGACGTGGCGGGCCGACATTGTCGCGTACGACCGGCAGGGCAATCCGCTCCTCCTGGTCGAGTGCAAAGCCCCGAGCGTATCCATCGGTCAGAACGCCTTCGACCAGGGCGCCCGCTACAACCTCGTCCTCGACGCTCCCTTCCTGGTGGTCACGAACGGCCGTACCCACTACGCCTGCCGCATCGATCTCGAAGAGGAATCCTACGCCTTCCTGGACGATCTTCCCGAATACCGGAGCCTGCTCGCCGATCGGGCCTGAAGAAAGAGGGCGTTTCCATATCCCTCCCGCTTTGTCTCGGTAAGTTGAAGAAACTACCAACTTAATTGAAGTTGTAACGATTCCCATTCATTCATAACGTACGCTCGTAGAAGCGCAGGATGCATCAATCGGAGTGGGCAAATCGGACCGGCATTCCAGCGTTTCTCTGTGCATCGACTCGTCGATGCCGCGACACCGTCCATTCCGATTCGTGAGAACGTACCCGAGCCTGTATTCGCGTGTCGTTCCGTGGGGGAGATCGGTTGACAGTCGCAACCAACCAATGGTGCCTTCAGTCTATGCAGTCGTCCCGTCCGTTCACATCGGTCGTCCGCTACGTTTGTCCGTTTTTCCTCCTGCTGCTGTTGGGGACCGGCTGCGACATCGTTTCGTCATCGGGGGATACTCCCCAGTTCGTCGACAGCACCTCATCGGACGCCGGCCTGGAATTCGACGACAGCCCCGGCTGGCACCGAAAATCCGTCGAGCACGACAATGAGACGCGATCATTCAAATACTTCGTTCCGAATTCCCTTCCGTCCGACGCCCCGGTCGTGATGGCCCTGCACGGCGCGACGATCGGAATGGACGCGATGTTTGCCGAGCGACGTCAGGGCAGTCAGGAATGGCTGGAGATCGCGGAGGAGGAGGGCGTGCTGATCGTTGTGCCCAACGCGTCACACGACACACAGCCGGTCTGGAACGATTGCACACCTCTTCCGGATCGGGGCACTCCGGACGATGCAGGATTTCTCGTCGAGCTGACGGACTGGACGACGACCCGGGCGGACGTGGGTGCCGACAGCGTCTTTATCTACGGCGTCTCCAACGGCGGGCAAATGGCCAACCGGCTGGCCGTTGAGCATCCGGACCGCTACGCGGGCATTGCCGCCTTCATTTCCAATATCAATTCCAACCTCGGGCCGAATGAGGAATGCTCGATGCCTTCTTCTCCCATTAAGACTCTCATCGTCAGCGGAAGGAGCGACTCGACGACGCCCTTCGACGGAGGCGGAGCCGACGTGTGGGGCGTCGAACTGCTGTCCACCCCGGGCACGCGCGACCTCTGGGTGGACAACAATGTTCAGGGCGACCCGCCGCCCCGACAGACCAACCCGCATACTGAGGATAATAGTGGCGTCACGTGTGAAATCACGCCGGCCCCCGACACCGGTGCCGATGTGCAGCTCTGTGCGTTCGACGGGGGCCATCGAGTTCCTGCCGACATATCACGGTTTGAAAGCACACGTGTGACGTGGCAATTTTTTCGGGACCGATAGCCTGATTCGACCGACCCCGCCGTCCTCAGAACATCGTTTCCTTCACCCAGTCGATCAGTCGAACGACGCCCCACACCGCCCCGTACACCAGCGGTAGAGAAATCGACAGTGACACGATCGCATCGCCGAGCTCCTGCTGCGAATCCACCGTGCCCAGCGTCAGCCCGATTGTGATGAGGACCGCCAACGCCCCAAGCTCGTGGCCGAGCCGCCACAGCCGCCTGGACCGCATTCGCAGGAGCCCGAAGGTCTCGTCGTTGTCACCATCTATGTCCATAGCACCGAAGGAGTGGATATTTTGTGATGGACTCCCCCGACGTTGAGGTCTTGACCCAGACGAGCACGGGCTGGGACGACAGCCCCCTTCCCGAATATCCCGACGGCACGCCGGAAGTGACCGTGGCCCGCCTGCGCCTCCCGCCGGGCACGGCACTGGAGATCCATAAGCATCCTGTGATTAGCGCAGGCGTTCTGTTGCGTGGCGAGCTGACGCTCGTGACGGAGGACGGAGCGACCATGCGCCTCGAACCGGGCGATTCGGCCGCCGAGGTCGTGGACCAGTGGCACTACGGCAAAAACGAGGGCTCCACGACCGCGGAACTAATCGTGTTCTACGCTGGGGTGAACGACATTCCGAATACGATCGAAAAGTAAGCGGACCCCATCCACCCCTTCGACGCCGAGACGGCTCGGTTCCTCCCGCCGTGTCGGCTCCTCCACTGCTACAATCGCTCTTGAATCCCAATCCGATGACTGACTCCGACTCCGTCCCGAAACGATCCGACTTCTCCGGAACGTGGCACATTGTCGAGATGGAAATGTGGGACGCCGATTACTTCAACATGGAGACACAGGCGCACCTCCGAATCGATGCAAACGGCACCGGCGACTTCCAGTTCGGCCTCGTCTCCGGCCGCCTCGACGGAGAGGTAGACGAGTCGACCGGCTGTCTCCGATTTACCTGGGAAGGCCGCGGCGAAATGGACCCCGTCAGCGGCAGCGGGCGACTCGACCGACCCGAGGCGGACGAGGCGACGGGACGAATCAAATTCCACCTGGGCGACCGTTCCGCATTTCGTGTCGTACGGGCCGAGTGAAAATGTGAGGCGTCCCCTTACTCGCGTATCGCCGATAGGGCGTCGTCCGTGATGAGGTAGAGGCAGGGCACGATCACCAGGATGATCGACGTGGCGAACACGATCCCGAACCCGAGCGAGATCGCCATCGGGATGAGCTGGTTCGCCTGGCTGGAGGTCTCAAAGATGATCGGCGTGAGCCCCCCGAACGTCGTGAGCGTCGTGAGCATGATGGGCCGAAAGCGGCGCAGGCCCGCCTCATGGATCGCCTCGAACACCCCAAGGCCCTTCGCGCGCTGCTTGTTGGCGTAGTCGATCATGATGAGCGAGTCGTTGAGCACCACGCCCGAAAGCGCAATCCCCCCCATGAGGCTCACGAGCGAGAGGTCGTAGCCCAATAGAATATGCCCGAGGACGGCGCCGACAATCCCGAACGGAATGGCGCCCATGATGATAAGCGGCTGCAGGTAACTGCTGAAGGCCACCGCCAGCAGAGCGTAAATCACGAACATCGCCAGCGCAAAGCCGCCCCAGAGCGTCTGCGTGGACTCCCGCATCTCGGCCTGGCTGCCCTCAAAACTCCAGGTAATCCCGGAAAACTGCTTGCGGAGGTCCGGCAACACGTCGGCCTTCAGAGACTCGATGAGGCGCCCGACCGCGTTGGACGGCTCCGCATCCATGCTTACGGTGACGACGCGGCGTCCGTCCCGCCGGTTGATGCTCGTGAACGCCTCCCCCTTCTCGACCGTCACCACATCCATGAGCGGCACCTCCATGCCCTCCGGCGTCTGGACGACGAAATTCTCCAGGTTGTACAGATCCTTGCGCTGGGCGTGCGGCAGCTTTGCCCGGACCTCGATTTCGTTCGTGCCGCGCAACTGCCGTTTGGCGAGCGCCCCGTAGAAGGCGTTGCGCACCTGCCGCCCCACCTCGTCGGAGGTGAGGCCGAGCGCGCGGCCCTCCGGCCGCAGCTTGAAGTCGAACTGCTCCTTGCCCCGGTTGTAGTTGTCGTTGACGTCGCGGGTCGCCTCAAACGACTCCATCGTGGTAAAGAACTCCTGGCTGGCCGCCTCCAGCACGTCGATGTCCGAATGGCTCAGGTCCACGCTAATGTCTTGTCGGTAGCCCGTCGGTCCGCGCTCGGCCTCGAACGTGATCTGATCGAGCCCCTCGATGTCCCCGATGTTGTCGCGCCAGAGCTCGATGACCTCCTGGGCGGACATGTCGCGCTCCGCGGGCGGCCGCATCACAATCTCCACGTCGATGAAGTCCTGCCCGCGCACATCGGTCTTGATGCCGGTGGCCACCCGATCCAAGTTGTTCTCCTCAAACATCCGCATGGAGGCGTCGGTGACGTCCGTGGCAACCCGGCCGGCCTGGTCGGGGGTGGTGCCCACGGGCAACGACGCAGCGGCCTCGATCTCGTCGGCCGCCACCTCCGGCATCGTGATCATGCCCATGTGGTCGCTGTAGGCGTATCCGGCCACCACCAGCAGAAAGGTGCCCGCCGCGGTGAGCGTGACGTACCGGTACTTCAGACAGCGATCCAGAAACGCGCGGTAGTAGGTATCCACAAAGTGATTGAAGCGGCGCGCAAAGGCCTGTTGGGCCGCCTCCAGCCGATCAGTCAACGGCAGGATGCTGGACTCCGATGTGTGCGCGAGGTGGGCCGGCAGAATAAACAGCGCCTCGAACAGCGACAACAGCAGCACCACGATCACGACGGCCGGCAGCGGCCACCAGTACTTGCCGGTCGTGCCGGGAATAAGGAGTAGCGGGACAAAAGCAATCACGTTGGTTATGATCGCAAACGTCACGGGCCTGGCCATGTCGCGCGCGCCCTCGATGGCCGCCTCCAGCGTGCCCATGCCCTGCTGTCTATACTCGTAGACGTTCTCCCCCACCACAATGGCGTCGTCCACCACGATGCCCAGCACCACCAGGAAGCCGAACATCGAAATCATGTTGATGCTCAGCCCGATGCTCGGCAAAAACACGAAGGCCCCGATAAACGAGATCGCCATGCCCATCATCACCCAGAACGCGAGCCGGTACTCCAGAAAAAGCGCCAGGATGAGGAGGACGATAAAGACGGCGAGGACCCCATTCTCTACGAGAAGCGACAGGCGCTGCTCGTAGTCGGCGGCGGCACTGCTGTCGATGCGGTACTGTACCCCGGCCGGAAATCTCGCCTCGGCCTCCTCAAAGACCTGCTTCGCCTGCTCGGCAATCTCCAGGGGCGACTGGTCGCCGATGCGGTAGATCTCCAGTTCAATGCTCGGTTGCCGGTTGAACCGGCTATGGAAGCCGGTTTCCTCAAACCCGTCGGTAATGGTGGCGAGATCCCCCATCGTGATCCCTCTCCCCGAGGCCGACGGCACCACTTCAATGGTCTCGAACTGCTCGGCCCACTGCTTCCGCTCCTGCATGCGCAGTAGAATCTCCCCCCGATTGGTCTCGACCGCCCCCGCCGGAATGTCTTCGCTCGACGACGCAAGAATCGACGACACTTCTTCCAGCGTCAGATTGTACTCCCGCAGCTTCGTCCGCGGAATCTCGACGTGGGTCACATAGTCAGGGACGTTGCCGAGCTCGACCTGCGTGATCTCATCGGTATTCAGCAGGCGATCCCGCATCGACTCCCCGAGCCGACGAAGCGTCCAGATGTCCGTGGGGCCGTACAGGCCAATTTCGATGACCTCCCGCTGGTTCGACTGCAGCTGCACCTCCGGCTCCTCAATATCGTCGGGAAAGGTCCGGATGCGACTCACGGCCTGGTCGATGTCCTGAAACGCTTTCATCCGGTCGGTCCCGGCTACGAGTTCAACCCGCACTTCGCCGCTCCCCTCCCGGGCCGTCGAGGACACTTCCTTGATCCCCTCAATGCCCCGAATGGCCTCCTCCACGGGCCGGAGGATGCCCTGCTCCACCTCCGCCGGCGCCGACCCCGGATACGTCACGTTCACCTCCACGATGTCCAGCTGGAACTCGGGGAAGACCTCCTTTTGCATGGTGTACGCCGTCCAGAGCCCGCCCACGAGAAGGATCACCATCAGCAGGTTGGCGGCAACCGGATTCCGTGCCATGTAGGCAATCGGGCCGGTCCAGCCCTCGTTCCCCTTGGCCGAGGCGTCAGAGTCAGTCATCATAGGCATGAGATTGATCCGTAAAGCGCCGCCCCAGCGGGGCGGCGTTACTGGTATGGTTTTCGGTCGCGCGATTCCGCGGGGCGGCGTTACGTATGTGGATAAGAGACATCCTCGATCCCTCCGTCGTGGGCGTTATTCCCCAGCCCTCTTGATCGAGTCCGTCGCGGTTATCTCCTTCAGCCGCAGCGGCGCCCCGTCGCGGATGGTGCTCAGGTTGGTGGTCACGACCCGCGCCTGTTCGTCGATGCCCCGGTCGATGTAGGCATGGGTCGCATCCTCGAACACCACGTTCACGTCCTGAATCGTGAGGGCGCCGTTCTCCATGAGCCAGACGGTTTCGTTGTCGCGCACGTAGTCGCGGTTCAGGCGCACCACGTCGTCGAGCCGCTTCGTACGAATGCGGGCCTCGACGTACGCCCCCAGCATGAGGCGGGGCCGGTCGCTCTCGCGCGCCAGCGGGTCCGGCACTTCAATGAGCACGCGGGCCAGGCGTGTATCCTCCTCCAGGGAGCCGACGAGTCGAAAGAGCCGTCCCTCCCGGTACGAGCTGTCCGGCCACGCCGTCCGGTTTCGGACCCGGACGCGTGCGCCCTGCTGGCCGTCGGTCGGCATCTCCAGCCATCGCAGCTTCGACATCGGCACGGTTGCCTCCACCCAGTAGGTCTCCAGCCCCACGAGACGGGCCAACTCATCACCCGGCGCCACCTGCGAGCCCACGTTCACGCTGCGCTCCACGATGTGGGCGTCGAACGGGACCTCGATGGTGGTGCGTTGTAGATTCAGCTTTGCCTGCTCCACGGCGGCCCGGGCCGCCTCCACTTCCGATTTCGCGGACTCCAACTGCGGCTTCCGGAGCACCAGGGCTTCGTTGGCCCCGGAGAGCGTGTCGCCGAGCTGCCGATAGTCCTGCTTCGCGACGGCCTGCTGCCCCTGCTCCAGCGTGAGCTCGGCCTGGGCCTGCTGCAGGGCGCTTTGTCGCTCCTGGAGTGTGTTTCGGTAGTCGGAGGGATCGATCTGCAGCAGCGTCTCGCCCTGGTCCACGTACCCGCCCGGCGTGAAGGCGTCGCCGCGTCGAACGATTTTGCCGTCCACCTGCGGACTGAGCACCACCTCCTGCGCAGGCCGCACGGTGCCCATGGCCTCAATGGTGGGCCGCACCGTGTCCGGCGCCACCGTGGTGACCTCCACGAGCATGGCCGTCTGCTTCGTCGCCCCCGAGCGCTGGGCCGTCGGTTCGGTGGAGAAGATGAGGACAGTGACCGCCGCCCCGGCCCCGAAAATGTCGAGACACACGAGAAGGGTCGTTTTCCAGTTCATGCCGGTCGTACAAGCGTCTTCAAAAACGGTCAGTGGAATTGCCTCTGGGCAGTGCGCTAGCGCTCGGCCGCCCGGTCGGTCTCGACCGCCCCCGCCAGGGCGCGGTAGAGGGCGATGCGGTCTTCCACGAGGACGAGTTGAGCAGACAGGAGGTCGCGGCGCAGCTGCTGCACTTCGTCCAGGGCCGTGAGCACATCGAGGTAGTTGGTGGTGCCGTTCAGGTACTGGGCGCGGAGTCGTTCATAAGACTGCCGGGCCAGGTCGACCTGCGACTCCAGCTGCTGGATTTGCTCCCGCTGCTTCTGCTCCCGGACGAGGGCGTCTTCCACTTCCTGAAAGGCCGTGAGCATGGTCTGCCCGTACTCGTAGAGCCGCTGCGTGCGCACGGCCTCGGTCCGGTCCACCTCCGCCCGCAGCGACCCGCCGCGGAAGATGGGCGCCAGCAGATTGCCCGCGAACGAGTACGCCCAGATCTCGAAGAGGTCCGTGGCGCTGTCGGCAATCGTGGAGCCGGACGCCGTGAGCGTGATGCGGGGATACTGGTCGCTGATGGCCGCGGCGAGGTCCTGGTCGGCCGCCCGCAGGCGATTGAGGGCACTCTGCACGTCGGGACGCCGCTGCAGGAGGTCGGCAGGGACGCCCGTCTCGGGCAACGGCGGCAGGGTCGGGAGGCTGTCGGGGGGAGCCGACACGCTGTCCTGGGGCACCCGGCCCAGCAGCACCGCCAGCCGGTGCTCCAGCACCTCCGCCCGCGACTCCACGGCAACGCGGCGCTCGCGGGTGCTCTCCACAAGCTGCCGCTGCCGCAGCACGTCGACACTGCGCACCTGCCCCGCCTCAAAGCGATTTTTGATCAGATTGAGGACCGTCGCGTTCGTCTCGACCTGCCGGTCGATGAGGGCACGCTGGCTGCGGGCCTCGGCGAGGCGATACCAGGTCCGCACCACTTCCGCCGATACCGACAACACGGCGGTCTGGTACTCCGCCCGGGTCGCGCGGGCCCGAAACTCTTCGGCTTTGATTCGCTTGCGGATGCGCCCCCACAGGTCCACCTCGTAGCTCGTGTTGAGCCCGAGTTCAAAATTCCCGCCCTCCGCGAATGCTGCGTCCGTCCCGCCCCGTCGCTCGGCCCGCCCGGTCGCCTCCAGGTCCGGATAGAGCGCCCCCGCCTCCCGGTCCACCACCGCCTCGGCGGCCTGCAGCCGCTGCCACGCGCTCCGCACCGTAAAGTTCGCCGTCGTGGCACTGTCGACGACCGCGTTCAGCGTATCGCTCTCGAAGGCGGTCCACCACCGGTCCGGCGTCGCCTCCGTGCCGGACACCGAAAATGAATCGGGCGATGCGACCGGGGCCTGCGTCTCGGTCTGCGCGGCACACCCGAGCAGGCCGGCGCAGAGTCCGGCGAGGACAAACAACGAAAAGCCTCGTCGAATCATCGTGCGCGATGGGGGTCGTGAGGGACCTCGCGGCAGTGGGAGGCCCGGTGGAGAATGCTTCAACAGGGAGGGGGCATCCCCGGCGGACGAATCGAAGGGACAGTGCTCGCCCAACTGTACTCCCAAGGAGACAGTCCGTTTGGAAAAATACGGGTTCGTTTCAACGGGGTGTCCCGGCAATCGTTGATCCATTGGGCGGTCCCGTCATGCCATCCGTGTCACCGGAGTGCAACTCGTCCGTCCCGTGTGCCCTGCCCCTACGCTTTCGCTCTCCCGATCAGTGCAGCCTTCTGAGATCAATCGGAAAAAAGAGAATCTATCGGCCCGGCTCATCGTTTCTAAACAAAACGTGTGATCTGTCCGTCGCTCCTGGGATCAACTCGGGCTGCTTCCGCCCCGGCCACTGCGTCGGAAGTGCACCGGGGGGCATTCCTGCCGACGTACATCTTGTTTGATTCTATCTCATTCATTCCCGGCTATCCATGCGCCCTCGAATCGGCATCACGACTTCGTACGACGACGGGACGCAGGCTCTGGACCGGCGGTACGTCGCGGCGGTGGAACGGGCCGGGGGCCTGCCGCTCCCCCTTCCCATGCTCGACACCGACGCCGCCACGGAGGCCCTCGTCGATCATCTCGATGGCCTCGTGGTGATCGGCGGGCCGGCCGTCACGGAGCACGTGACCGGCCCCCTCCCCGACGAACTGGACACGCTCGGCGACCGCCGCGCCGCCTCGGATCGGGCCTGGATTGAACGGAGCTGGGCCGCGGGCCTCCCCATCCTGGGCATCTGCTACGGCATGCAGCGCCTGAATGCGCTGGCCGGCGGTACCATCTACGGCGACGTGGAGCGGGAGCACGACGGCGCCCTCACGCACAGCCAAAAGCGGGGCGGTACCTCCCATCCGGTTCACGTTTCCCCATCCTCCCGGCTGCACTCGCTCCTGGATCGCGACACGGTCACGGTTAACACGCGACACCTGCAGGCCATTGCATGCCTCGGGGACGGCTTTTCGGTCGCCGCCACGGCCCCGGACGGCGTGATCGAGGCTATCGAGCACGACGACGGCACCATTTTTGGCGTGCAATTCCATCCCGAACGCATGGATAACGACATGGCCCCGCTCTTCCAGTGGCTTGTGACGGCCGCCCCCCGTCCCCAATCGCCTCGTGACATTCTCTCTCAGGACTTTCCTCTTCCCGTCCAGTTCTTCACACGACCATGAAGCGACTCCGCTCTCTTGACTTCTCGCCGGACGAGGGCTTGTCCGATTCGGCCGAGTCGGCTCCGTCTGAAATGTCGGGGTCCACGGCGGGCATCTACGGCGGCGTCGTACTCCTCCTTCTGTTCAGCCTCCTCCTGGGCGGGAGTGCCGTAGGCGCGACACTCGTGAAAGGGGTTACGCATGCCGCCTACTCGGTCCGCGCCCTCGTCGCGGATACGACAAGTCGCCCCGTCAACTACACCACGCTTCCGTCACGTCCCGTCCTTCGCGAACTGTCTACGCACCCGGCCGATAAACTGTCGCCCTACATGAACCCGGCGGCCGATCCCTCGTCGGTCGCCAATCCGGACGTGCTCCGTGAATTTCACGACCTGCTCGCTCAGTTTACCGAACGACAGGCCCGCGACGACAACTTTACCGTCCGCGTCATTGATCGGCGAGACGACTCGGTCCTGGAGATCCACAAGCTGACCGAACTGCGCGCCGAATACCGCAACGGGGCCGAGCTCGACTGGCGGGTCGTGGACGACAAGCGGCGAGCAGTGACCCGTCGCCTCGTAGACAAGTACGAAGCCCGCGGCGTGCCGCTCGAAGACATCATCGTGCGCTGGGGCCGCGCCAATCAGATCGAGCAGTCGTTCACCCGCAACCGGCCCTACCGGGCCTACGAAATTCAGCTGGCGCACTACCTCGACCTGAGCCTGCTCGTCACGCAGATGGGAGCGGTCGAGACGTTCAATCAGGACGACCTCGTCTCGTCCGCGGGCGCTCGGAGCCGCTACCAGATGCTGCCGTGGATCATGCGCCGGAGCGGAATTCACGAGTACCACCTGTCTGCAAAATCGGGAGCCCGCGTGAAGATCGAGGAGTCCTTGCATCCCCTCCTCACCCTGGAGCCGGCCTATCTGCTGATGCGCGGCTACACCAACGCCGTGGGGCACGAGATCCCGGGCCTCTCCGCCTACCACACCGGCCCCGGCAACATCTACAAGCTCTACCGCTACTACCTCACCGAGTCGGCGCACTACACCCCTGACGCGACGGTCGTCGACGCCTACATCTGGGCCGCGACCGAGGGCTTCGATCAGGTCCGCGCAGGGACCTCCTTCGGCCCCTTCTCGCGGAGCTACATTCCGTCGGCGTACGGCGCCCTTGCCGCCCGCAACCAGCGGCCGCTCGACCTTTCGGCGTCGATCCAGACCGTGCGGGTCCAGCTGAAACCCGGCACCTCCCTGATGCTGACGGACCTTCTTACGGTGCTCGACACGACGGCGCAGTCCTTCGACTGGGGACCGGCCGCAAACAAACCCACCCTCTACGCCCGATTTCGCGCCTTCAACAAACACATCGATCTCCCGACCTCGGACGACGGCTCCGTGCCAACGGCGGGAAACGTGCAGTTCGTCTCGACGGTCGACGGGAAGTCGGTGCGCTTCTTTTTGCCGCTGGGCGCCCCGAAGGCCCTCCGGCAGGCGGACCTGAACGTCGTGAGTTCGAAGCTGTCGATGACGTTCGACGGCTCCACCTACACGCCGCCGACACGCCGCGAACGGACAACGTGGGACCGCAAGTACGATGCCCTCGTCGACGACATCAAGCACTTCGGATTCACCCCGTCCAACCGGAAGCGCCTGCTCTACCTCCACAAGAGGTTTGAGACGCTGGCCGAGAACAATCCCACCCGCTACCGGCGCCGCCAGCTCAAGATCATCAACACGCATCGTCGCATCTGGCTCTCCAGCCCGTGGACGGAGCTGTCCGACCTGACCATGAAGATCACCGGCCGGGAGAAAACTCCGGCCCAGCCGCCGGTCGAGATCAAGACGGACACGCCCTCCGTCCCCTCGTCCTTCTAATCCATTGTTCGAACGGCGAAGGGCAAGGGGAAACGGGGCAATTGCATGTTGGCGGACCTCCGGAGACGTAGGAGGCGGTGTTGCCGTTGAGCGGCCCATTTGCCCGGAATGAGCGGAAGTATGGACGTATGGAGGCAGTACCGCTGTGCTCAAATCGTCCTCCCGTATGCCGCGGAGAGCAGAATGCGATTGCCGTGGCAAGGAGCAATGTTGAGGTGATGCCGAGTCTGCCGACGCAGTTTAGAGAGGCGGACTTCAGGTACGGCAGAGCGCACTGTGAGCGGCCCCCCAACGTGCAGTGTTGCCGCGATTCTCGATCCTCATCTCCCTTCGCCCCACGCCTCTCGCCCTCACCGCCCGGCCCTACGACACCCGCTCCCGCGCTTCACGCATAAGTGCCTCCTGCACCCCCGGCGTGCCCTCCGTCCCCGGCGTCCGCTGGACGTAGCGACCGTCCGGCTGCAACGCCCAGCCCGTGGCGTCCTCAACGGCGTACCGGAGCGCCCGGTGCAGCCGCTCCTGATGCTCGGGATCATCGACCGGCACCGCCGCCTCCACCCGATCGTCGAGCCGGCTGCGCTGCCACTCCCCGCTGCTGATGTAGACCTGCGGATCCCCGGCGTTGTCAAACCAGAAGACGCGGTCGTGCTCCAGAAACCGCCCCACGATGCTTACCACGCGGATGTTCTCGCTGAGCCCCTCCAGTCCCGGCCGCAGCCGACAGATGCCGCGCACAACGAGGTCGATGTCCACCCCGGCCTGCGAGGCCTCGTAGAGGGCACTGATGAGCCGCCGGTCACCGAGCTCGTTGATCTTGGCGATGATGCGGCCGTCGCGTCTCGCCTCCGCGTGCTCGATTTCCTGCTGAATGAGGCGTAGGAGCGACCCTCGCATGTCTTGCGGGGCCACGAGCAGGCGGTCGTACGTCTGCTCCGGCGCGTAGCCGGTGAGGTAGTGAAAGAGATTCGTGAGATCGTGCCCGATGTCGCGGTCGCAGGTGAGCAGTCCGTAGTCGGTGTAACGGCGGGCCGTTCGCGTATTGTAGTTGCCGGTGCTGATGTGGCAGTAGGTCCGAAGCTGATCGCCCTCCCGCCGCACCACCATCGCGGCCTGGGCGTGCGTCTTGAGCCCGACGAGGCCGTAGGCCACGTGCACCCCCGCGTCCTCCAGCTTGCGGCCCCACTCGATGTTTTCCTCCTCGTCAAAGCGGGCCTTCACCTCCACGAGCACGGCCACCTGCTTCCCGCGCTCGGCGGCCTCCACCAGCGCCGCCACGATGGGCGAGTCCTGCGAGGTGCGGTAGAGGGTCTGCTTGATGGCCAGCACCTGCGGGTCCTGCGCCGCCTCCTCGACAAAGCGCTGCACACTCCCCCGAAACGACTCGTAGGGATGGTGCACGAGCAGGTCGTCCTCGCGGATCACATCGAAGATGGACTTGGCGTCCGGCTCGCCTCGCTCCTGCCGCAGGCGGGGCGGCACCACGGGCGTCCACTTGGGAAATCGCAGGTCGCTCCGGTAGCGCTCGTCCGGAATGTGGAGGTCGGCCAGCGACGACACGTCCGAGTAGTCGATGAGCCCGTCCGCGACGTAGATATCCTGGTGTTCGATGTCGAGCTTGTCCTGCAGAAAGGTGCGCACGCGGCTGGGCATGTCGGCCTCCACCTCCAGCCGCACCACCGGCGCAAATCGGCGTTCGCGCAGACGCTCGGACATCATTTCGATCAGGTCCTCGGCCTCCTCCTCGTCCCGCCGCACGTCGGCGTTGCGGGTGACCCGGAAGGCATAGACGCCTTCCACCACCATCCCCCGAAACAACTCGTCGGCGTGGTGGGCAACCACCTGCTCGATAGGCACGAACTGCAGGGGCGCTTCCAGGGGCAGCCACCGCTTCCGACTGGTCGGGACCTTCACGCGCGCAAAGTGCTTCGAGCCGCGCTCGGGGGGCCGCAGCACCACGGCGAGCGACAGGCTCATGTTGGAGATGAACGGAAACGGCCGCCCCGGATCCACCGCAAGCGGCGTAAGGATGGGAAAGATGTTCTTACGAAAGTAGGTCTCCAGCTGGGCCTGCTGGTCGGTCGACAGCGAGTGGTAGTCGCGCACCTGGAGACCGATCTCATCCTCCAAGGCCGGGGCCAGCTGGTTTCGCCAGGCCGTCCCCAGCGCGCGGTACAGCGGCTGGATGGCCTCGGCGATAAGGGCCAGCTGCTCCTCCGGCGTGCGGCCGTCGGGCGAGAGCGTGCTCACGTCCGCCGCGTTCTGCCGCTTGAGGCCGCCGATGCGTTTGCGCACAAAGCCGTCGAGGTTCGACGCCGCAATGCCGAGGAATCGAACGCGTTCAAGGAGGGGCGTGCGCGGATTCTGGGCCACGTGCAGGACGCGCCAGTTGTAGTCGAGCCAGCTCAGTTCGCGGTTGAAAAAGAGGCTCGGGTGGTCGAGCTCCACCTCGGGCGGGATCGGCTGGGGCGACACGGCACGGGGCAGCCGCTCGACGTCGACGGTGGCCACGCCGTCGCCGCGGCCCGGCGCGGGACTGGGCTCGTGGTAGGCGGGCGCGTCGGTGACGGGCGTGGGGCTGGGCATGGATCACAAGAATGAGAAGAGGCAAACATCAGGTGGACCTTGATCAACCGCGAGCGAAGGGAGTGGATTCCCCGACTGCGTGTGTCAGCCCGAACATCTGTAATTCCAAATTCGGCAGACTTATTCTGGTCTACGAGAACCTTTTTCTACGCTGTAGGACGTGAAAAACGTCTGACTGCGACGGGGATCGGACTTCGACCGGAAGTTTGCAGGACTTACCGATACGTGAATAAGTTTCTGAAGACCGTTCTTTGCTTGCGGCTGTACACGGTCCTCAACTATAGCGGAAAATGGTTTACACACTTTCTCACGGATCGGTAGTATAAGTGTGGCGCGCCAACCGGAGAGCACTGTACTCTCCAACAATCGCATTTTGCTCTGCAAGAGGACAGCGGGACGTGTAGTGCACAGCGTCACGGCATCCATGCCTCCATTGCTCCCGGCCCAATGGGCCGTCCGAAAACCCGCCTTCTGCGTCCCGGAGACGTTCCCATGCGGGTCTCCGGTCTCTTCTTTCCGCTCGTACGCCCAAATTCACGCCTCCAAGAACGCCCCCCGCTGAATATCTTTTTTCAACTCCTGCAGCGACATCATCTTCTGCTGCAGCCGCTGCATGCGCTCGGTCTCCCCATTCTGGTTGGCCTGATAGGACTGCGCCCGCACGTGCTCAATGGCCTCGTTGACACGATCAAGCTTCAAAAACTTCATCGCGCTGTCGGCGGACTTGTACGGCCGGTCGTTCACCGTGGGCACCGGGATGTCCTCCCGCTCCGCCCAGTTTTCGGAAGCCTCGTGCTCCTCGATCATCACCGAGGCGGCCAGACTCTGGAGTTGATCGCCGTACGCTCCTTCCAGGACGGCCTGTGCCCGCACGTTGCCCTCCTGATACATCTCCACCAGGGTTTGTACGAGTTCGCGGGGCGGCCCCTCTGTAAATTCGTCAAGGGCCATGTGGCCCAACACGTGCTCGACCATGCGGGGGCCCTCCTCCAGCATGAGGCGCAATAGCACGCGCTCCTCCGGCAGAGGGGCGGGCGGCGCCTCGGACGTCGGGGCCACGGCCTCCTGAGACGACGATTCCGGGGCCGGCGCCTCCTCGGGCGGGGGCGCCTGAGGACGGTCGCGTCCCCCGCCGTCGGCCTCCGGTGCGGCGGCCTGTGGACCGGACTGTGATTGCGATTCCGTCTGTTGTTGTTCGTCCCGCTCTCGGCGCCGTTTCTCGCGCTCCCGACGGCGCCGCTCCTGCTCCTCCAGCCGCTCCCGCTCTTCGTCCAGGATTCGGAACAGGTCGGCGTCGGGCACGCCCACCACCTCGCTCGTGCGCGTCACGTACTCGCGCCGCAGGTTAGGGTCGGGAATGCGGGCGACCGACTCGATGATGCTGCGCTGCGTCTCCACGCGGTCCTCCGGCGTCTCCAGTTCTCCCTGGCGGCGGGCCCGCTGGTACGCGAACGACGGCAGGTCCTGCCGGTGCTCCTCCACGTACTCCCTGAACGCCTCGCCACCCTCCTCCTGCACAAACTCGTCCGGATCGCTTCCCTCCGGCAGCTCCACCGCGTAGGCCCCCATCCCCTGCTCCAGTACACGGTCCAACCCGCGCATGGTGGCCCGGCTGCCCGCCTCGTCAGCATCGTACAGCAGCAGCGCCCGCTTCGCGTACCGGTCCAGCGTCTCGACCTGTCCCTCCGTGAGCGCCGTGCCGCTGGACGCTACCACATTCTCAACCCCCGCCTGCGAGAGACTGATCACGTCGGTGTAGCCCTCCACGATGAGGACCTCGTCGGTCTGCCGGATCGCCCGCTTCGCCTGCGAGAGACCGTACAGGACCTCCTTCTTATGGTAGACTTTGGTCTCCGGCGAGTTGATGTACTTGGGCTGGTCCCGATCGCCATCGGGATCCAGGATGCGCCCCGCAAAGGCCAGCACCTTCCCGATGTGCGAGAAGATGGGAAAGATGATGCGGCCCCGGTAGCGATCGTAGTACCCGCTGCCGTCATTGCGCTCGACGACGAGCCCCGCCTTTTCCAGGATCTCCGGATCGAGCTGCTCGTCCTCCGCCGCCGTGAGCAACGCGTCCCACTCGTCCGGCGCGTAGCCGAGGCCGAACTTCTTGATCGTAGCCGGGGTGAACCCGCGATTGCGAAGGTAGTCGAGGGCGGGGCGCCCGCGGTCGGTCTGCGTGAGCCGGCGGTAGAAGAAGCGGGCCGCGAAACGGAGGGCGTGCAGAATGGACTCCCGCTCGTTGGCGGCCTCCGGATCGGTCTCCTCCTCGGGCAGCGGAATGCCGTACCGCTCGGCCAGCATCCGCACTGCCTCCAGGAAGCCGACGCCTTCGATTTCCTGAACGAATTTGAACACATCCCCCCCTGCCTGGCAGCCGAAGCAGTAGTACAGGTTCTGCTCCGGATCGACGCTGAAGGAGGCCGTGTCCTCATTGTGGAACGGACACAGCGCCATGAACCGGGATCCGCTCCGCTTCAACTGCACGTAGTCGCCCGCCACGTCCACGAGATCGGCCGCGGCACGAACCTCCTCAATCTTCTCGTCCGGAATCGGCATGGGAACGCGTAATCAAAATATCCTCAGAGCCGAACACATGTGCGTTTTATGTCCACTGAGGAAGACTGATTCGATCGGGGAATGCACTACAGGGCAGTCGCACGGGGGCCTGCGGTCGGAAACGGAGGAGACGCTTTTGCCGCTCACCGGCTGATCTGCCGGGAGTGAGTGGAGGCGTGGATACAAGGAGGCAGTACCGCTGTGCTCCCACTTCCCGCCTGTACGCCCGACGAGCAACCGCGGACATTGGATGGTATGTGCAGGAGAGTCTCCTTCGCTTGCCTCAAGTTTTTCACCTGCAGTCGCCCTGGGTGCTACGCGGGATGCCCATTCGCATCGGCGCCGGGGGCCACGAGCTGGGACTGCTCGTTCTCACCTTCCACCGGACCAATCTCCGGTTTTTCGTTGCACTGGCAGGACGAGAGACCGACAGTCAGAAGCAGGGCGGTGAAGATCAGAAGGCGCTTCATGATCAGAACGAGATTGGAAAAGGATTACAAGAATGAACGCTTTGTAGAATAGGAGGATGGACGCCCGGTCGCAAGGTCCTTCCCCTCTTACGGTCTCTCCCAGGACATCTTTTCGCGTTTTTCCGGTTTCACATTCTCGTTTCTCGTTCTATGAATTGCCGGTGCCCACGTCCGTTGGCCTTTACAATGCACCTGTGTATGTTCAGCTTCAGAACGGCGTAGCGGCCGTTTTGCACATCCACGTTCTTCCGCTCCACAACCGTTTTTCGTTTTCGTATGTCCGAGCTTCAAGATCGCATCGAAGACCTCGTCGCTCAGGGGGACGGCGTCAATCGCGGCGCTGCCGGCGACGCGGTGGCCGATCTCATTCAGGCGCTCAACGCAGGCGACGTTCGCTCTGCCTCGCAGAACGACGACGGCACCTGGTCGGCCAACGCCTGGGTAAAGGAGGGCATCCTGCTGGGCTTCAAGATCGGCCGGATGGCCGACTATTCGAGCGAGCAGTTCCCGTTCTACGACAAGAATACCTATCCGGTGAAGCCGCTCCGCAAGGCGGACAACGTGCGGCTCGTGCCGGGCGGCTCCTCCATCCGAACCGGCAGCTACGTGGCGCCGGGCGTCGTGTGCATGCCGCCGATGTACATCAACGTCGGCGCGTACGTCGATGAGGACACGATGGTGGACTCGCACGCCCTCGTCGGCAGTTGTGCGCAGATCGGTAAGCGCGTGCACCTGTCGGCCTCCGCCCAGGTGGGCGGCGTGCTGGAGCCGGTCAACGCCGCGCCGGTGATTATTGAGAACGATGTGTTCGTGGGCGGCGGGGCCGGCATCTACGAGGGCTGCGTGGTGCGGGAGGGCGCCGTGCTGGCCGCGGGCGTCAACCTGACGTCCTCGACCCGCCTCTACGATACCGTGAACGAAACCGTCCACACTGCCTCCGACGACGAACCGCTGGAGGTGCCTGAAGGCGCCGTGGTGGTGCCCGGCTCTCGCTCCGTCGGCGGCGACTTCGGGGAAGAACACGGCCTGTCGCTCTACGCGCCGATCATCGTGAAATACCGCGACCAGAAAACGGACGCGGCGACGGTGCTGGAGGATGCGCTTCGGTAGCGTGTGTCCTGCCTGAGCGCCAAACATGATGCTGCGTCCGGAAGGTCGTGCCCTACTCCGGCAGATTCTATTTCGTATTCCGTATTTCGTATCGCTGCTCTCGACATCCCGAAATACGAAGTACGGAATCATTCCCGCCTCGCCACCACCCACCCGTACCGGAGCACGCCGAGGTGTTGGGCGAGCCAGATCCGGGAGAGCGTCCGGGCAAAGACGCGCTCCGCCTCCGTGGCGTCGAGCGGAAACCGCAGCAGGGCGGGGTCGGTGACCAGGGCCTGCACAAAACGTCGCAGGACGGTCCAGGTGCGGCGGACGGAGGGGGTGACATCCTCCAGTTGCTCGACGGTCAATGCAACCCCGTCGGCCCATCGGCGCACCTCGGCGGCGGTGGGCAGACCGGAGAGGCGCCCCTCCGTACGGATAGGAGCCAGGAGGTGCCGCCGTGCCCAGTCCGGCGGGGTCGACGCCGCCATCCACACACGGGCTGCGAACCGCCCGCCGGGTCGCAGCACGCGCGCGACCTCCCGCATGGACCCCGCTGGGTCGGCCATGTGCGTCAGGCTCTCGACCGCGACGGCAGCGTCCACGCTGGCGGTCGGCAGGTCGTTCGCAAGGAAGTCCTGAAGGCGAATATCCGGGGTCGTCCCCTCACCGGGCTGGCGCTGGGCGTAGGCGTGCTGGGCCTGTGACACCGTGAACCCGGTCACGGACGCCCCGTACTCGTCCGCCCACAGGCGGGCAGGGGCCCCGTAGCCGCAGCCGATGTCGCACACGGTCGTGCCTCCTGTGATCTGCGCGTCCGCAGCCCCCCGGTGCACGAGATGCCGCACCGCTTCCTCCGGTGACAACGACGAATCCGTCCAGGGCCCGTGGTGGATGTGCTCCCCCAGAGTTGCCGGTAGAACGGGTCGAGTTGATCGTAGTGACCGGCGGTCCGAGTGGTCGATGTGTCCCGCACGAGATGCTTCTGAACGTTTGAATCAAGTACATGAAGAGGCCCCGCCGTTTCCCTTTCTTCCGACGCTTGCCGATCCGCAAATCTTGATTCGATCCGCATCCGGTCGTTTGTTGCGGACGGTTGTGCTCTCTACTTGCTGTCTTCACGCCGATGACCGACTACCCCTCCGAACTTCGCCGGGACGTGCTCACGAACACGTGGGTGGCCTGTGCCCCCATCCGCAACGGCCGCCCCATCAAGACCTCAGCGGAGACCTCCCCCTCCGCTCCGTCCCCCGAGACACCGGCAGACGGGTGCCCGTTCTGCCCCGGCCACGAAGACGAGGTACCGGACATCCTCTGGGAACTGGACGCCGACGACAACCGCCCCTGGGCAACCCGATCAGTGCCCAACAAGTATCCCGCCCTGGAATCTCACGTGGCCTCGGAGACGAGCGACGGCGGCCTCTACCAGACGCGAAGCAGTCGCGGCCATCAGGAGGTCCTCATCGACACGCCGGACCACAACCAGGACCTCGCCCAGATGCCGGTCGAGCAGGTGGAGGCCGTCCTCCACACCTACCGCGCCCGCTACCGCGCGCTTCGTCGGACGGCGCCCGACCTGTATCCGTTTGTCTTTCGCAATCATGGTAGCCGGGCCGGCGCCTCCATCGCCCACCCGCACAGCCAGATCATCGCGCTCGATGTTCCGCCGCCTCGGATTGAAGAGGAAGAAACGGCGGCCCGTGAACGGTACGAGGACACCGGCCAGTGCCCATATTGCGAAATGATTGCCGAAGAACTTCAAGCCGAGATACGGCTCGTGGCAACCAACGATGCGTTCGTGATGTTCGTGCCCTTTGCCGCCCAGATGCCCTACGAGCTCTGGATTCTTCCGCGGCGCCACGACCCGGAGTTCGGACACATGACCTCGGACGAGCGATCGGCCCTCGCCCCGCTGCTCCACACCGCCGCCCGGCGCTACTGCGTGCACCTCGACGATCCGGCGTTCAACCTCTACGTCCGCACCGCCCTGCAGCATGCGCCCGACGCCCCCCATCTGCACTGGCACCTGCGCCTGCGCCCCCGCACCTCCCGCCGCGCCGGCTTCGAACTGAGCACCGGCGTGCAGGTCAACCCGTCCCTTCCCGAGCGCGACGCCAAGCACCTTCGTACCGAACTCTGACGATGGCGCACGCCCCCTAAACAAAAACCCCCGGCCGTTCGGTGGGAAACGCCGGGGGCTTCTTCGTCCAACTCCGCCCCCCCTTCTGCTATCGGGGGAACAGATTCCGTCTTTGCCTACTCGATCGACTGAATGCTGTAGCGCCCACTGCCGTAGGCAATGAGAAGCAGCAAGCCCCCCATGATCGACATGTTTTTGAGGAACATGATCATTTGGGTCTGCTGGCTAAAGTCGGTGTGGAAAATCAGCGTCGCGGGAATGAGAAACAGAAACAGAGCAGTCGCTCCGGCCCGGGCCCACGCGCCTAGAATGACCGACAGTCCGCCGAGCAGTTCAACAATGGTGGCCGCCACGAGGAAAAAGGCCGTGGCCGGCATGCCCTCCGATGCCATGTACTGCTGGGTCCCCTCGAACCCCGTGATCTTCGAGAACGCGGACATTACAAAGATGAGCCCGAGCAGGGTGCGCGCAACAAGGGGAACGTACGAACGCATAACGTTGGGAGAACTTGGGGGCTAAGAAAGTGGGTGCTGAAAAAGAACGAACGGGGAGGGCAGTCTTCCCCTCCCCTTACTCGTACCTATCCGAGCTTGTAGAACTTCTCATTCGTGATCTGGCCGTCTTCATTCCAGGTGCGAACGGCCACCTGCTCCTGCTGGACGCGTCCCGCCCCCTCCAGGGTCATGTCATTAAACCAATCTGAAAGCGTCACGTTGTTCTCTTCGTCAACGGCGCGGGAACGAATTTCAGCCCCGTGAAATTCCTGGAGCGCGCTTACAAACTGCTCCTCGTATTCCCGATTTGCCTCCTTCCCAACGCGCTCGTCACCGTCTTCCTCCATGACGACGTCGTCGGCGTAAAACTCGTCAAAGGCCTCCAGGATCTTGCCCTGAAGAATCATGTCGTTCAGTTCTTGGTCGCGGGCATCAATGTCACTCATGGATCTGCTACTGGGTTGGTGATCGGAATCGTCTTGGAAATACTTCTGTGCTGGGCTCAACGCACTGCCCATAGACATGTTGCCACACTCTATGTTGCAACATGTACATTTACAAAAAAGTCGAAGTCAGTCGGCGTCGGTGAAATCGCCGTGGATGCCTTCGCAGATACGAGAAAGGTGCTTTTGGTCTCGCTCCGACACGCGTGCACCGAACCACTCCTGCACGCCGCGAATCTCCGGGTCCATCTCCTCGAGTAGTCCGAGTCCTTCGTCGGTGATGGTGTGAATGGTCATTCGCCGATCTTCGGCACTCCGGGACCGTTTGACGAGGCCGCGATCTTCGAGCTTGTCCATAAGGCGAGTGACATCCGGGGAGGGATCGAGCATCCGCTCCATGATTTCACGGCGGGGATGTCCGTCTGGATGTACGTCTCGAAGAATCCGAAGCACGTTGTGATGACTGAACTGGAGTCCGTGCTTCTGACACACGTCTTCCACACGACGTCGCACATGAGCCGCCGCGACAAAGAGGTTGAGCATGGCCTCCTGCGTGGCGTCCTCAAACGGAGCCGTCTGCTTGATGTGCTCGCGCAGCGTGTTTCCCATCCGGGCACCAATCTGCATTCAGAAGATCATTTTCCGTGTCAGAACACACAAACATGGCCGAACGGTTTCCCGTCTTCGGGGACGAAATGAGATTCTCACAGTTCGGCCCGCCGTTCCATTCGTTCCGGTGCCAGCACATTTTGACGAAGCGAAGTCCCCCTATCCTCACGCGATCAGGACATCGTTCCAGTCGTCGTCCGGTTCCGGAATCTCGTCGTCTCCCGGATGCACGTTCATTGTCTTCGTCTCCTTGACGTTGTTGTCCTCGTCGACGAGGACGACGCGGGGATGATGTTGACGGGCCTCACTCGGGGTGAGCTCCGCGTAGGAGATGACAATCACTTGATCGCCGGTCGCCGCCAGACGGGCCGCCGGCCCGTTTAGACACACTGTGCGCTCGCCCGGCTCGCCCGGAATGGTGTAGGTTTCGAGCCGGTTCCCATTGTTCACGTTCACGACCTGCACTTTCTCGTAGGGCAGAATGCCAGCCGTGTCCAGGAGCTCCTGGTCAACCGTGATCGACCCTTCGTAGTACAGGTCGGCCTGGGTCACACGAAGTCGGTGGAGCTTCGCCTTGAACATCGAAATGGTCATTTCGACCCGCAGATCAGTTGTATTCGGGGGTAGGCGATTCGATTCTCGTTACGCCGTGGGGACCTGCACGAAGGCATTGTCAATGAGGCGCGTGTCCCCGAAGTAGACAGCGACGGCGGCCAGTACCTCCTCCCCCGGCGCAAGATGGTCGATGGGCTGGAGCGTGTGGGCGTCCACGACCTCGGCGTACTCAACCTCGGCGTCGGGGGCTGTCGCTAACGCCGTGTCCATCGCTCGAACAACGGCTTGGGCGTCCTGTTCCCCCCCCTCGACGGCCTCCCGGGCCGCCGTGACGGCTTCGTACAGCACCGTCGCCTGCTCACGCTCGGCGTCGTCGAGGTAGGCGTTCCGGGAGGACTGTGCAAGCCCGTCGGCCTCCCGCACCGTGGCCCCCCCCACGATGTCGATGTCGAACAGCAGATCCTCGACGAGGTGCTTGAGGATGACGTACTGCTGAGCGTCTTTTTTCCCGAACACCCCGATGTCGGGCTTGCAGGCGTGAAAGAGCTTGGTGACGACCGTAGTGACGCCCCGGAAGTGGTCGTCGCGGTAGGCGCCGCAGAGGGTCTCGTCGAGCCGATCCACCCCCACCCAGGCCAGCGGTCCCGACAACTGTCGGGACTCGTCGTCGGCGTAGGGATACATTTCCTCTACAGGCGGCGCAAACAGAGCATCGACCCCCAGCGCTTTCAGCTTCTCTTTGTCCCCCTCCAGGTCGCGCGGATAGTCGTCGTAGTCCTCATCGGGGCCGAACTGCGTCGGGTTCACAAACACGGACACGGTGACGTGGTCCGCCTCCTCCAGCGCCGTGCGCACCAGCGCCAGATGTCCCTCGTGCAGCGCCCCGAGCGTCGGCACCAGCGCCAGGCTCTGCCCCTCCTGACGCGCTCCGTCCGCGTGCACCTGCATGTCGTCGACCGTCCGAAGGACCTCCATAGTACACTGTCGCCGGATGAGAGAACGTGCAGTTTGTGGAACGAGGCTCACATGCCGCACGCCCCCTACGAAAGCAAACGTATCAGGTTCGTTGTCGGCCGGACCGATGTATGTTGATGTTCGGCTCAGACAGTGGGCGAAATGCTTCCGCTTCTCATTCCATATTTCTCCGTGAAGGTATGGACATCTCGAGATATAGGAGGGACGAAAGTAGCAAAGAACAAGTTCAGATGCCGATTCCGTGGGGATTTACCATTTCTTGAGGACCCTCCATGACGTTGCCCCCTCTCCTCTTGTGAATGGCTCGACCACATCACGATCACGCCCACACCCCCAAACTCACACACGCACATACGTCTCGGCACAACGGGGATTGCCGGCACACGAGCCGCCATTCGCAATCGGAAGCACGACAAACGAGCGCTACACGCTCACACCGTCTTCATTGAAGTTCGCCGCGTCATCGTCGACGTTACAGAGATCCCCAATCACCCGCTTGCCCATCCGACTGCCGACTCTCAACCATGAGCGCCGACACCCGCACCGAACGCGACTCTCTGGGCCCGGTCGAGGTCCCCGCCGACGCCCTGTACGGGGCCCAGACGCAGCGCGCCCAAGAAAACTTTCCGGTGAGCGATCTCCGCTTCGCCCGCCGCTTCATCGAAGCCCTCGGTCACGTCAAGCAGGCCACGGCCAAGGCTAACCGCCGGCTCGACCTGCTGGATGAGGACACCGCCGAGGTCATCGTGACTGCGGCCCAGGAAGTCATCGACGGCACGCACGACGACCAGTTTGTGGTTGACATCTTCCAGACCGGCAGCGGCACCTCGACCAATATGAACGCCAACGAGGTCATCGGGAACCGCGCCACTGAGCTCCTGGGCGAGGAGCGCGGCAGCAAGGCGGTGCACCCGAACGACGACGTCAACATGTCGCAGTCGTCGAACGATACCATTCCGACCGCCATGCACGTGGCCGCACGCACGGGCACGGAAGAGGACCTTCTGCCCGCCCTCCGTGCTCTCCACACCGCTCTGTCCGATAAAGCCGATGAGTTCGACGACGTGTTCAAGAGCGGACGCACGCATCTGATGGACGCCACGCCGATCCGCCTCGGGCAGGAATTCAGCGGGTACGCGGCCCAGATCGAGCAGTCCATCGCTCGCATCGAGGACGCGTCGGCCGCCCTCGCCGAAGTCACGCTGGGCGGCACGGCCACCGGCACGGGCCTCAACCGGCCCGTCGACTTTCCGGACGTTGCCCTGGAGTCCCTCTCGGAGGCAACGGGGCTCGACTTCTTCAAGACCGACAACCACTTCGCCCAGCAGGCCGGCAAGGAGCTGTACGTGGACGCCCACGGCGCACTCAACGCACTTGCGACCGCCCTGCTCAAGATTGCCAACGACCTGCGCCTCCTGTCCAGCGGCCCCACCAGCGGTATCGGCGAAATCAAGCTGCCGGTCATCCAACCGGGCTCCTCCATCATGCCGGGCAAGGTAAATCCCGTCCAGAGCGAGCAGGTGATGATGGTCGCCGCGCAGGTGACGGGCAACCACCAGACGCTCACGGTCTCAAACACGCACGGCAACTTCGAGCTCAACGTCATGATGCCGGTGATGACCCACAACATGCTGCAGAGCATCTCGCTGCTTGCCGACAGCGTGGAGGCATTCCGCACCAGGTGCGTCGAGGGCATCGAGGCCGACCGCGAGCGGTGCCGGGAGCTGCTGGAGCTGAACCCGTCGATTGCGACGGCCCTCAACACCGCGATCGGCTACGACAAGGCCAGCGAGGTCGCCAAGAAGGCCGCGAAGGAGCGCAAGAGTGTGCGCACGGTGGTGCAGGAAATGGGACTCCTGACCGAGGACGAGCTCGACGAGTATCTCGACATCCAGGCCATGACCGAGACCGGGATCCCGGGCGACGAATGATCGGTCGTGAATCTCGGGCAACGTTGAGGGCCACGGTCTACTCGCCGCGCATCCTTCGGCCATCTCCAGCGTATACACAGCCTACGTACGACTGCCGGTACGAATCGGCGTGATTCGTGCGTTGACGTTCTATAACGGCGTGGGCTTCTGCGGGGAGACGGAGGACGGACCGCCCCCACGCATGCTCCCGTTTTTCCAACAAGTTCGGATCAACTCTATGAGTACAAAAAGCAAAGTTTCGGTTGCTGTGTTCGTCGGCGGGGCCTTTCTGGCCGGAATTCTCTTCGCGACGATCGGCGCCAACCTCTTCGGCCTTGGCGACACCGTCGGCACCGCCGGGCAGGCCGCCACGCTCGACGGATCGACGGCCGTTGAGCAGACCGCCGAGGGACCGCGGAGTCTCGAAAGTGCCTTCACGAAGGTCTCGGAAGCGGTCAATCCGGCCGTGGTGCAAATTCGGGCGCAAAAGGTGGTGGAGCGGCGCATGCCCAATCCCTTTCAGGGCACACCCTTTGAAGAGTTCTTCGGCGGCCCCGGAGGACAGCAGCGTGAATTTCGCTCGCAGGGGCTCGGCTCCGGGGTGATCATTCAATCGGACGGGCACATCGTGACCAACAACCACGTGGTCGAGGACGCCAAGCAGTTGAGCGTGGTCATGAAAGACGGCACGGAGTACGACGCCGAGATCGTGGGCACCGATCCGTTCAGCGACCTGGCAGTGATCAAGGTGGACGCAACGGACATGACGGCGGTAAGCTTCGGCGATTCGAACACCCTAAAGACGGGACAGTGGGTGCTGGCCTTCGGGTCTCCGCTGTCGGAAAACCTCAACAACTCGGTCACGGCAGGCATCGTGAGCTCCGTGGGCCGTCTCCAGCAAACCGGCGGTCGCGGCAACACACAGGGCGGCGTGCAGAACTTTGTGCAGACCGACGCGGCCATAAATCCGGGCAACTCAGGGGGACCGCTCGTCAACCTGAACGGGGAGCTGGTCGGCATCAACACGGCCATCATCTCGAACACGGGCGGCTACCAGGGCATCGGGTTTGCCATTCCGTCCAACACTGTCGAGAACGTCGTCACCCAGATCATCGGGAGCGGGAACGTGAAGCGTGCCTTCCTGGGCATCAACTACGGGCCGGCCTCGCAGACCCTCATCAAGAATGAGGACCTGCCGTCCGGATCGGCGGTCATTTCTCGGATTCAGGACGGTACTCCGGCCGCGGAAGCGGGTCTGAAGGCCGGCGACATCATCACGGCCATCAACGGCCAGACGCTCGACAAGTACCTGCAGGTCTCAAACCTAATTTCGAGCATGACGCCCGGCGAGGAGGCGACACTGACGATCAACCGGAACGGGAAGCGGAAGGAGATGTCCGTTACGCTCGGCTCCCGAGAGGAAGGAATGGCCTCGGCTGAGGAAGAGAACGAAAGCGGAGAAGCCCCATCCCGCGAGCAGTTGATGGAGGAGCTGGGCCTCAATATCCAGGACATCTCTCCGGAAATTGCTCGACAGCTCGGGCTCGACAACACGAAGGGGGTCGTGATTACGGACGTGGATCAGTCGAATCCGATGATCCGAAACTCCGGCCTCGAACCGCGTCAGGTCATCGTGGAGATTGCCGAGGCGAAGACGCCGGACGCCGAAACCTTCCAGGAGGTGTACAGCGAGGTTCCGGCGGGCAAGGCCTTCCGCGTCGTCGTGCGGCTTCCGGGAGGCTTCGTGGACGTGACGAGTCTACGGAAGCCGAAGAAATAAAAGGCGTCCTCGTTCTTTCCACGCAAAAGGCCCCATCCTCCCTCCGGAGGGTGGGGCTTTTTTCGTTTGGGCCTCTCTCGGGGAGCGCGGTTTCTCGCAGAGCCACTCTCCCCTCGATCAGACGGATCTGCACGCGATGTTTCCCGAGGCGAAGCCCTCTCCGCGACCGTGTAAGAGCGTGCCTCCGAAAGATGAATCAAGGGTCAGAAACACCGAATGGAGCGAACGTGCCCTGGCACTGATCGTTCACCGTAGCTGACTTCCCTCACTGTCGCTCTCGTCCCGATTTCTCGTATATCACTATGTCCTCTTCGTCCTCTCCCCGCCCCCTGGACGACGTTCCTGACGTCTCGACTATTGCTTCGCTCCGCGACGACGCGGACGAGCAGAACTCTTCGGTTGAGGTGACCTATCCGTCCGAGGAGGGGACACAGAAGCGGCTGGTGGTGTCGCCGCGCGGGACGGTGGTCGTGCTCACCGATGTGTCGGAGGCTACATTCAACCGGTCGCGCTCGGCGGCCGAGATTGCCGAGGAGCTACCGGCGTAGCGACGCCTGGAACGGGACACGCCTCGGGTCGTGTCCCCCCTTTTGGACGCCCTTTGTGGACGGCCGAGGCGGCACGCCTTTTCGTGCGCCCTATGTTTCGACGATGCAGTTCGTCTCGCCGAAGTCGTTGGTTTCAAAGTCGTCGGCCTCGTCCTCGTTGATCCATCCGGCGTCTTCGCTGTAGTACCGGAAGGCGTAGCGACCGTCCTCGTCAAGCATGACGTTCGTGCTGTAGGTCTGGTTGCTCCGACGCACAAACGTGTGCTCGCCCTTTGTCCAGTCGTTGAAGTCACCAACCACGGACACATCCTCGCCGTAGGGGTGATCTTCGGGAAGCACGAACGTAACTTTGACCTTATCGCTATTTCGCTTATTCACCTTTTTAATCATGGCGATATTTGTTTTCTCTTTGATGGCATTCTGTGAGATAAGACGACCGTCTCGCCGTTGAACCGGGCAGAATCGCGACTCTCGGACGTTTTTTGGTCGCCTTCTGCATATGCAAACTTCGAATGTCTGTGGCATTTCCTCAACAAAAAAACCGCTTCCTTCGCCTGCTTTTCGCACAGCGATGCATCCCGATACCCGAGGAGAGGCTTCTGCCAACGACTTTTGAAACGCATACGAGGCGACAGGGGCGACAGGTTCTTCCCTTCGCTCTTCTCCGAACGACGGCCACTTCGAACATCGCCTCGGGGGAGCCGTGCGCAGTGCGGTCCCGCTTCGTTCCCCCTCGGTGCAGTGGCACCCAGCCCCGATTGCCTGTCTTTTCTTCCCCAGTGACGCCCTGTTCTTCATGATTGAACGGATTTCGATTCTCGGCACCGGACTCATTGGCGGCTCCCTCGGCCTCGCCTGGGCGGAGCGGCGCCCGGACTGTACCCTCGTCGGCTACGACCGCCCGGAGGTGCTGGCAGCCGCGGAGGCTCGCGGGGCCATCGACGAGAAGGCCGCCGACCCGGTGACGGCCGTGGAGGGGGCCGACCTCGTGGTCCTCGCGACGCCGCTGGCGAAGGTACTCCAGCTCCTGGAGGCCGTCGGCCCGCACGTGGACGACAGCACGATCATTACGGATGTTGGCTCGGTCAAGCAGCCGGTCCTTGACCAGGCCGCCGACGTGGTGCCGGAGGGCATTTCGTTCGTCGGCGGTCACCCGATGGCCGGGGCCGAAAACGCGGGCATCGACCACGCCGATCCGCTGCTCTTCGAGAACGCAGTCTACGTGCTTTGTCTGCCGGAGGGCGTGTCGGACGACGCCCTGGATGGCCCGCTGGCCCCGCTGGTCGACCTCGTCGAGGCGGTGGGTGCGCGCCCACTGGTGCTGCCTCCGGAGCGGCACGACCGGCTCGTGGCCGCCGTGAGCCACCTCCCGCAGCTGCTGGCTGTGGCGCTCGTCAACACGGTCGCGGAGGCCGACGACCCGGATGAGGCCACCAACCTCGCGCTGGAGCTGGCCGGGGGCGGCTTCCGCGACATGACGCGCATTGCCGACTCGCCCTTCAGCATGTGGCGCGACATTCTGGTGGGCAACGAGGGCGCGATCCACGAGGCCCTCAGCAGCTTCCGGCGCACCCTCCGCACCCTCCGCAACCGCCTCTTGAAAGACGACCTGGAGGGACTGGAGAATCTGTTCGACGACGCGCAGACGGCCCGCGACGCCGTGCCCGGCGACTCCAAGGGATTCCTCCATCCGCTGGCGGACGTATACGTGCGAGCTCCCGATGAGCCCGGCATTATCCATGAACTCACCGGCCACCTCGTGGATGCCGACCTCAACATCAAGGACATCGAGCTCCAGAAAATCCGCGAAGGCACCGGCGGCACGTTCCGGCTCGCCTTCGCCACCGCCGCGGACGCCGACGCCGCCGTCGATGCGCTCGGCGCCGCCGACTACGAGGCCTGGCGCCCGTAGGTACTGCGTCAAGGGTAATTCTTGTACGCGACGAACGAGGCAGAGGAGCGAAGTCACTCTTGATAGAAGCTGGACATACGATTGCCCTCCGCATCCGCCCCAACGGGTCCCTTTCCCCGAAAACGAACACAATCCCCGCCCTCGTTCGACGTGCAACGGACCAACGTTCAACACCCAACGCTCAACGCATGGCGCACAACGCCCAACCCTCAACGCTCAACGCGCAAGAATCACGGCACCTTCGTTGATTTGCAATCTCCCCGTCGCCTATCATGCAGGGGATCCCGATGGACGGGGCTGCCCTGTATCCCCCGTGTTTTCTCACCTTGACTCGTTCCCGCTATGGCCGATTCCACGACGCTTAAGACCACCCCGCTGCACGACGTTCATGGACGCATGGAGGCCCGCATGATGGGCTTCGGCGGGTTCGACATGCCGGTGCAATACAGCAGCATTATTGAGGAGCACATGGCCGTCCGCGAGAAGGCCGGCCTGTTCGACGTGAGCCACATGGGCGAGATGCTAGTGCGTGGTCCCGACGCCCTCGCCCTCATTCAGAAGCTGATCACCAACGACGCCCGCAAACTCGTCGACGGACAGGCGCTCTACACGGTGATGTGCACGCCCGAAGGCGGTATCATCGACGACCTGCTGGTCTACCGCCGCACGGAGGACCTGTACATGCTGGTGCTCAACGCCGCCAACGTGGAGCGGGACATCGAGTGGATCCGCGACCACAACGACGCCGGCGCCGGCCTCGAAAACATGTCCGACGACACCGCCCTCCTGGCCCTGCAGGGCCCCCGCTCCCTGGACATTGCACAGCCGTTCCTGGAGCGCGACCTCGACAACCTGTCGTTCTACCACTTCTGGGAGGCCACCGACGGCTCGTTCCTGGACTGCGACCACGCCCTCGTCTCCCGCACCGGCTACACCGGCGAGACGGGCCTCGAATTGTACGTGCCCGCCGACGACGCGGCGCGCGTCTGGGACACGCTCCTGGAGGCCGGGGCGGACGCCGGACTGAAACCGGCGGGACTGGGCGCCCGCGACACCCTGCGCCTCGAAACCGGCCTCTGCCTCCACGGAAACGACATCTCCGAGCAGACCGATCCCTACGAGGCGGGCCTCAGCTGGCTCGTGAAGCTCGATAAGGGGGCGTTCGTAGGGCGAGACGCCCTGACGAAGATCCACGACCAGGGCCCCTCTCGGATGCTTGCGGCCTTCGTGTCGGCTGAGGAGCGCGCCATTCCGCGTCACGACCACCTTATCGAGTCGCCGGACGGGGACACCATTGGGACCGTCACGAGCGGCACCCAGTCGCCGATTCTGGACCGCGGTATCGGCCTCGGGTACGTGCCCAACGAGCCCGCGTACACCGAGCCCGGACAGTCGCTGCAGATCGCCGGCCGTCGCCGCACCTTCGAAGCAGTCGTCGAGACCCCTCCCCTCCACGAGGAAGACTAATGACGTCCCTGCGATGACGTCTTCGCGCCTCACACGCCCCCGCGTGCATGCCCCCGTCCGAGATGGACGCTGAAGTCTTTCTGACATACGCCAACGTTTCGGAGGAGGACGTTCGCAACCGCACCGTCGTCGTGATCGACGTGCTGCGCGCCTGTTCCACCATCGCTACGGCGTTGGAGCGCGGGGCGCGGGCCGTCATGCCGGTGGCGGACATGGCGGAAGCCGGAAAAATTGCCGCCAACCTTGGTCCGGATGTCTACCGGCTCGGCGGCGAACGCGACGGCGACAAGATCGACGGCTACCACCTCGGCAACTCCCCCGCGGAATACGCGGCGGAGACCGTGCAGGGGCGCGACATTATTCTCAACACGACGAACGGCACCCGGGCTCTCACTCAAGCCACGTCGGCCGAGCATCTTGTCGTCGGCTGCTTCCTCAATGCGAGCCGGGTGGTCGATTTTGTGCGGGCCGCGGCCGACGAGGTAACTCTGATCTGCGCTGGCCACAACAACCGTCTTTCCCTGGAGGACACCCTGTGCGCGGGCCTGCTGCTCGACCGTCTCTGGGATGACCGGCTGCCCGACGTGGTCACCGACTCGGCCCATACGGCCTTCACGCTCTACGACACCGACCGGACAAGCCTGGAAACGTCCCTCCGTCGCGCCAATCACGCCGAGGAGCTCGTGGCCCTGGGCTACGCCGACGACCTCGACTACTGCTTCCGGGTCGATGCCCTGTCGGTACTGCCCTACCACACTGACAACCGACTGCTGCGGTACGACGAGCAGTCGACCGCGTAGAGCCCACGGTACTGACGGTACTGGGAACAAGCAAGCGACGCTGCTCCTCTGCTCCCGCATAAGAGCCGCACATACGATTTTCCAGCGGTCCCGTCGACGCATTGCATCTTTGTCGGCTTCGAACCACTTTGTACCCGTGTGCTTGTAACATGAGGTGCACATACTCCCTTCGTCGTTGCCCTCCGACCTCGTGATTTGGGTCGGCTCACGCTTCTCCGCCCTGTATGGCTTCTTCCAGCTCCCGCAGTAAAAACGCATCGTCGCCGGTCCTTTCGACACGGCGAAAGATGGAGGTATTGGGACTGGTGCTGATGGTGGTGGGCCTGCTCCTATCGCTGGCGTTCCTGACGTACCAGCCGGCCGACGACGCCGTGGCCCGCTCCGCCCCTCTGGTCGAAGCCCTGCTGAACCCGAGCGACTACCCCCCCGTTGAGAATGCTCTCGGCCTGCTGGGGGCCGAGCTGGCCCGCGCCCTGGTGCCCGGATTCATCGGCTACAGCATTCTTCTGTACAGCCTCGGCCTGATGGTGTGGGGCTACGCGATCTTCCGAGAATGGCTCCTGCGTCCCCTGCTCTATTCATCGGGCCTCGTGGTCCTCTCGGCGTTCGTCGTGGCCGCCCTCATCGGGTGGTTCGCACACACCTTCGAAGCGGATCTGACCCGCTGGGCCGGCGCCGTGGGCATGGGCGTGGCCGGGTGGATGCAGGGCGTCTTCGGTCCCCCCGGCTCCTTCATCCTTCTGATGCTGGTTGTGGCCGTGATGTTGCTCCTCGTCATCGACCACGACATTCAAAAATCCGTCGACCGGGTCATCGACGCCCTCAAGCACATCGAGACCACCGTGCAGTCCTGGGTGGACGCCTGGAAAGAGCGGCGCGCTCGGACAAAGGAGACCCGGCGGAATCGGAAAGAGGCCCAACGGAAGGAGCAGGAGGCACGCCGCAAACAACAAGCGACGCAGACGGAGCCTGAGGAGTCGTCTCCAACCCACGCCCAAGACGAGTCGCTCCCCCAAGAGACAACGCAGGCGCGCTCGGCGTCGGATGAGGCCGAGACAACCGCTTCTTCTGCCTCTACGCCGTCGCCCTCCTCGTCCCAAGCGAAGGCGAATGACAAGGAGGGGGAGGCCTCTTCCCCCCCGGAGAAAGCTCCCCCGACAGGCGAAGAGTCGGCAGACGATACACCACCGTCCGCAAACCAGGATCCGCGGCCGGTGACGATTCAAGTCTCAGAAGATGCGGGCGACGGGCGGCCGCTCCGCCGCAACGACCTCTTCCGCGAGCAGCTCCAGGACCGCGAGGACACGTCGCCGGACGAGGCAGACGAGGCGCCGACCGAAGAGTTGGACATTGAAGAACTGGCCGACGAGTTCGATGAGGCTCTGCGTGAGTCGTCCGACGATGCGGACGAGACCCGTTCTCTGGATGACGACTCGAAAGAAGCAATCCGCTCCTCCCCTGCCGCCCAGCGGGAGGCCCCGAATGAGGAGGGGCCGTCGGGGGACACCGCTTCTTCCTCCCCTGAGGCCCCTCCCGAAGAGCCCCCGCCCCCTTCGTCCCCGTCGTCGGATGCTCCCCCCGTCCCCGATCCGTCCGATACGCCCGCTCCCGCAGAAGAGGCGCCTTCAGCGGCTCCCCAGGCGCCCTCCCCTGAGGACGAGGAGGATCCCGACGAGGAGGCCCCGTCCGAGACGGACGGCGTGGAGCTTACGGTGAAAGAGCAGATCGAGGAGGAAAAGGCCGATGAGATCGAGCGGCCCGCCGAGACGCCGGAAGAGGTGGAGTACGAATCGCCCCCGCTCGACCTGCTGGAGGAGCCGACCGACGACGACCCGACCCTCGACCGCGAGGAGCTGGAGCAGAACAAGCGGATCATCCTCGACAAGCTGGACACCTACAACATCAAGATCGACGACATCAGCGCGGTGGTGGGACCGACCGTCACGCGCTACGAGCTCACCCCGGCGGCAGGCGTGAAAGTGAGCCGCATCACGTCGCTCGAAGACGACCTCGCAATGGCACTGGCGGCTCCCAGCGTCCGGATGATTGCCCCGATCCCCGGCAAGTCGGCCGTCGGCGTCGAAATTCCGAACAGCAACCGTGAGCTCGTCCGGCTCCGAGAGGTGCTGGGCACGGCCAAGTTCCGGGACACCGACATGACGCTGCCCATGCCGATGGGCAAAACCATTGAGGGCGAAGTCTTTCTGGCCGATCTCACCAAGATGCCGCACCTGCTGATCGCCGGGGCTACCGGCTCCGGAAAATCCGTGGGTCTGAACTCACTCATCACGGGCCTCATCTACGCGTGCCACCCGATGAACCTGCGGTTCGTGGTCATCGACCCGAAAAAGATCGAGCTGCAGCAGTACACGGCCCTCGAAACGCAGTTTGTGGCCCAGCCGGAGGACATTGACCAGACGGTGATTACCGACATCGAAGAAGCCTCCGGCGTGCTCAAAAGCGTGGAGAAGGAGATGGAGGAGCGCTACGATCTGCTCTCGGAGGCCAGCGTGCGCGGCATCGACGGGTACAACGAGACGTTCAAGGCGGGCGAGTTGTCGCCGGAAGACGGCCATAGACACATGCCGTACGTCGTCGTCGTGGTCGACGAGCTCGCCGACCTCATGATGGCGGTGGGCGACGACATCGAAGGCCCCATCTCGCGCCTCGCGCAGATGGCGCGGGCCGTGGGCATCCACCTCGTCCTTGCCACCCAACGTCCATCGGTCGATGTCATCACCGGCGTCATCAAGGCCAACTTCCCGTCCCGCATCGCCTACGAGGTGGCCTCGATGGCCGACTCGCGCACGATCCTCGATCAGGGCGGCGCGGAGGGGCTCGTCGGCAACGGCGACCTGCTCTACCTGAGCGGCAGCGACCTGCGGCGCCTGCAGGGCCCGTTTGTGAGCGTGGAGGAGGTCGAAGAGGTCGTCGACTTTGTCTCCGAGCAGCCCGGCGTCACGCCCTACACGCTGCCCTCCCTTACCGACGCCGGCCACGGCCCGGACGAAACCCTCGGCGTCACGGACACCGACGAAAACTTCGAAGAGGCCGCCCGGATCACCGTCCGTCGGCAGCAGGGCTCGGTGTCGCTCCTCCAGCGCAAGCTCGCCGTGGGCTATACCCGTGCAGCCCGCATCGTTGACCAGCTCGAAGAGGCCGGGATCGTGGGGCCGCACAACGGCACGAAGGCCCGCGAGGTGCTCGTCGACGACGAAGAGGAACTCGACCGTCTTCTGGAAGGAGAGGACGCGTAGTTCTGCCCCACTGCTGGACTTCTGTTTTCTCACCACTGTACGCATGTCTATTTCGTCTTTTCCGACGATCGGCATTCTCGGCGGCGGCCAGCTCGGCAAGATGATGGCGGCCGAGGCCGTGCGCATGAGCATCAACGTCCGTCTCCTGTCCCCCAAAGACGCGGGACCGATGCAGGCCTACTCGGGCGTCATGGCCGGCGACTGGACGGATCCGGACGTGCTCCGCGACTTCGGCGCCGACTGCGACATCATTACCGTTGAGAGCGAGTGGGCGCCCGCCGCGGAGGCCGCCGACGCCCTCGGCGACGCCGTCGACGTGTGGCCCTCCACGCACACCCTGGAGCTGATCAAGGACAAGGGCGTGCAGAAGCAGCACCTCGCCGATGCGGACTGCCCGGTCCCCGACTTTGAGTGCTGTGAGACGGTCGACGAGGCCGTGGCCGTCGCGAACGACTTCGGCTACCCGGTCGTGCTCAAGCAGTACCGCGGCGCGTACGACGGCTACGGCAACGCCACCGTCCACTCGGACGAGGAACTGCGCGAGGCGTGGCCCGACCTGGCCACCGACGACGGCCTCATGGTGGAGATGTTCGCGGAGTTTACCCGGGAGCTGGCCGTGCAGGTGGCCCGGCGCCCCGGCGGCGAGCAGGTCGTGTATCCGGTCGCCTACACCGAGCAGGAGAACCACCGCTGCCACGCGGTTGAGGTCCCCGCGGATGTCGACGATGACGTCGCTGAGAAGGCGCACGCGATCGCCCAGCGCTCCGTGGACGCCGCGGAGGGCGTCGGCCTCATCGCCGTCGAGCTGTTCGAGATGCCGGACGGGCGCGTGCTCGTCAACGAGCTGGCCCCTCGTCCCCACAACACCGGACACTACACCATCGAGGGCTGCGACACCTCTCAGTTCGAGAATCACGTGCGCGCGGTCCTCGACTGGCCGCTCGGTAGCACGGACCTCCGCCGCCCCGCCGCCGTGATGGTGAATGTGCTGGGCGAACGGGAAGGCACGCCCGCCCAGCCCGATACGCTCCCCGACGCGCTGGCCGTCGACGGCGCCACGCCCCACATCTACGGAAAACCCGACGTGCGGCCCGGCCGCAAGATGGGCCACGTGACCGCGCTCGGGGACGACCGGGCCGACGCCCGCAATCGTGCCGAGGAGGCCGCCGACGCCCTCCATTTGTAACGCTTATTCGTCACTGTTCGTCTCATTCAACACATTGACTTCCTATGCCTGACGACCCTGCCCCCGCGGTTGGGATTGCCATGGGCAGCGACTCCGACCTGCCGGTCATGGAAGATGCCGCCGACGTGCTCGATGACTTCGAGGTCTCCTACGAGATGCGGGTCCTGTCGGCCCACCGGACCCCCGGCGTCATGAAGGAGTACGCCGAACAGACCCACGAGCGCGGCGTGGACGTGATTATTGCCGGGGCGGGCGGCGCCGCCCACCTGCCCGGCATGATTGCTGCGAGTACGCCCCTGCCCGTGATCGGCGTGCCGGTCAAAACGAGCAAGCTGAACGGGGTGGACTCGCTGCTGTCCATCGTGCAGATGCCGGGGGGCGTGCCCGTCGGCTCCGTCGCCATCAACGCCGCCGACAACGCCGCCCTGCTCGCCGTCCAGATTCTGGGCACCGCCCACCCCGACCTCCGCCAGAAGATGATCGACTACAAGGAGGACCTGACCGAGAAGGTGGCGGAGATGGACGAGGGGGTCCAGCAACGCTCGACTCTGTGACTTCATCTCGATGTTCATGGCAGATCGCACACCGCTGCTTCCGCTTTTTCTGCTTTTCGGAATGACGGCTGGACTTCTCACTCCGGCCGTCGCCCAGGAGCGTCCGACGCTCCCCTCCGAACAGCATTCGGGCACCCGTGCCGCTTCGTCCGTCCCGATGGCGTCGCTGCCGTCCGTGGACGGGGCGGCCCTTCGTACGCAGGACGCGAGTACCGGGGATCGGATTACCCCGTATCGCTACGGAACGATCGTCGAGACGACATACCGTCCCGAGCAGCACGGGTCGTGGGAGCAGCTTCCCTCTGGCGACTGGCTCTGGCGCTTCCGGATCCGATCGGAGCAGGCCGTCTCTCTAAGCCTCGCCTTCACGCGGTTCGGGCTCCCGGACGGCGCCGAGCTGTTCGTCTACGACCCCGACCATGAGCTTATCCGGGGTCCGTACACGGCCGCCGACGCCACCAACGGCGAGCACCGGACTCCGCTTGTCCACGGCAACGTGATTACCGTCGAACTTCTCGTCCCGGACGGGCGCCGCGGTGGTGTCAACCTCACTATCGGCAAGGTCGTACACGGCTATCGCTCGCTCTCCGGTCGCTCCCCCTCGAAAGCAGGCACGTGCAATCTCGACGTGGCCTGTGATGAGGCTAATCCGTGGCGCGACCAGGTCCGCTCCGTAGGCGGGTACACCCTCACCCGAGGACAAGACCGCCTGTTTTGTACTGGAGCCCTTATCAACAACACTGCTGAAAACGGACGTCCTTTGTTTCTGACCGCGGAGCACTGCGTGCAGAACGCGACTCAGGCGTCCAGCATGGTCTTCTACTGGAACTTCGAAAACGCTGACTGTCGACAACAGGGTACTTTCGACAACGGCACCTTTCCCAGCGACTCTCTCGATGTTGGCAACTGGGACCAGACCTCCTCGGGAGCAATCCTGCTTGCTAGATATGGAAGCCGTCACGAAACCGGCACTATTGCTGGTAAACCAGACCTGACAATCGTCGAGGTGGACGACGCAATACCACCTTCTTACAATCTATTCCTGAGCGGCTGGAATGCTGAGGGAAATTTAACCCAAGAAGCAACTACGATTCATCATCCTCAGGGCCATGGCAAGCGCATCAGCTTCGACCAGAACCCCTCGTCCCTGATCGACTACCCGTCGACAAACACCTGCTCGGCCCCGTCTGGAACCACCCATCTTGAAATTGATGACTGGGAGACTGGAACCACGGAGCGGGGCTCTTCGGGGTCGCCCCTCTTTAACACAAATCAGCAAATTGTAGGGGTTCTTTCCGGAGGCTGTGCCGGCTGCGGCGGAGGCGGAGATGCCAACGACAACAATGCCCCCGACTGGTATGGTCGTCTGGCGGCAGGCTACAACAAAGCAGACTACCAGAGTCGCACCTTCGCGGAGGTCTTGGATCCAAACAACACAAGTCAAGAAACGCTGAGCGGCCAGGATATCACATTTCCCCCACCCGTGTCCAACTTCCGAGTGACGAAAGTGACTTCCAACTCCGCCACACTGGAGTGGGACGCTCCCGAAGACGATTCCAACTCGCCTCAGCCGGATGCGTACGACCTCCGGTTCCAGGCTGACTCAACGATCGACAACACCGATTTTCGAAATGCGCGACGCGTGTCCGACGTGCCGTCTCCCGGGGCTCCCGGCACCACCCAATCGGTGACCGTCTCCCTCAATCCGGATACGAGCTACTACTTCGCCCTCCGGACACTCGACGCCGTAAAAAATGCGTCCCCAATCGCCAGCACCAAACAGGAAGAGGACGCGACGCCTGTCAAGACACTGCGTGTGAAACAGGCCCCATCCCCAAATCCCTCTTCCTCCGCGGCCAACATGAAGGTATCTGTAGAGGAGTCCCAGACCGTCAGACTGACCGTCTACGACATCCTCGGGCGCCGCGTCGGCATCTCAAAGTCCAGAGAGCTCACTCCATTCCGTCTTCGGAAAATCACCGTTGACGTGTCGACCCTCTCCAGCGGCGTCTATTTTCTCCGCATCAAGAGCAGTTCCACTACCCGAACTGAAAAGATCATTGTGAAGCGATAGTCCCGCGCCCGGCTGAACGTCGTCGTTACTCCGCGTCCCCGTTCCACACAACCCGGGCGTAGCGCCGCTTGCCCACCTTGAGCACGAACGGCACCTCCGCCGACACGTCGACGTAAAGCCCCGTGTCTTCAATCGTCTCGTCGTCAATGGATACGGCCCCCTGCTCAATCAGCCGGCGGCCCTCACTGTTGGACTCCGTGAGGTCGGCGTGGCGCATCAAATTGAGCAGGCCCACCTCCTCCCCTTCGTCGGCCTTGGGCCGAAACTCCGGCATCTCGTCCGGCGTGCCCCCCTCCACGACCGTCTGCTCGAAGTGCTCCTGCGCCGCGTCGGCTGTATCCTCGTCGTGGTACATCGTCACAATGCGCCGCGCCAGCTGCGCCTTCGCGTCGCGCGGGTTCTCGTCCGCAAACGCCTTCACCTGCGCCAGTTGGTCGGTCGGGACGTCGGTAATCAGCTCCACGTAGCGGTAGATCAGGTCGTCCGGAATCGACATCACCTTCCCGTACATGTCCTCGGCCGCCTCCGTAATGCCGATGGCATTGTCCAGCGACTTCGACATCTTCTCCGTGCCGTCCGTGCCTTCGAGCAGCGGCAGCATCATGCACACCTGCGGGTCTTGGCCCGTTGCCTCCTGCACGCGGCGCCCGAGCAGCAGGTTAAACTTCTGATCGGTGCCGCCCAGCTCCACGTCGGCCCCGATGTGCACCGAATCCTGCGCCTGCGCCAGCGGATACAGAAACTCGTGGATACTGATGGGCTGGCCCGCCTCATAGCGATTCTTGAAGTCCTCCCGCTCCAGCATCCGCGCCACGGTCTGCTGCGCCGACAGCTCGATCACGTCGCTGAACGACATCTCATCCAGCCACTCGGAATTGTAGCGAATCTCCGTCCTGTCCGGATCGAGGATCCGAGTGGCCTGCCCGTAATAGGTCTCCCCGTGCTTCCGCGTCTCTTCCATCGTGAGCTGCGGACGCGTCTCCGAACGCCCCGTCGGGTCCCCGATCATCCCGGTAAAGTCGCCCACAATGAGCACAGCCCGGTGGCCCAGGTCCTGAAATTGCCGCAACTTCCGAAGCACCACCGTGTGGCCGAGATGCAAATCGGGCCGACTCGGATCGCAACCGAGCTTTACTGTAAGGGGGGTCTCGGTCTCGCGCGACTGCTGCACCTTCTCGACAAGGTCCTCTTCGGGAACCAATTCCTCCACCCCGCGGCGAAGGACCTCCATCTGCTCGTCAACCGGTGGAAAGGCCATATCCAACTACACTCGTGTCGTGATCACAAAGAATCGAAACTGCCAAAAGAAAGAGACGCCCGATGTTCACGAGCGCCCTCATCCCCGTTTCCCTCCAAACGGGTCCTTCTCGTTAACTCATCAACTCAGCAACTCACTAACTCAGCAACTACAGATTATACTCCCGCCTCGTATCCTCCATGCGCCGCTCCATCTCTCGCTCCTTGATGGCTTGGCGCTTGTCGTGCTTCTTGCGCCCCTTCGCGAGCCCGATCTCAAGCTTCGCCCATCCGTCTCGGAAGTACAGTTCCAGCGGCACGATTGTGTATCGCTTTTTCTCCGCCATGTCGCCCCACTTGCGGATCTCCTCGTCGTGCATCAGGAGCTTCCGGTCGCGACGCGGCTCATGCCCGAACGGCCCCGCCTCCTCGTACGGCTTCACGTACATGCCGTGGATCTTCATCTCCCCGTTCCGGTCCACCTGGCAGTACGCGCCGTCGAGGCTCGCCTTTCCCTGCCGCACCGATTTCACCTCCGAGCCCTCCAGCTTCAGGCCCGCCTCCAGGGTCTCCTCGATGTCGTACTCAAACTGCGCCTTCTTATTGCGGACAATGACCTCAACGCCGTCTGCCATAGCCAATCCGTAATCAATGAGTGAGTCATTGAACGCAACGCGTCATCCCTCCTCTTCTCCCTCCTCGTCGTCGAGAAACACAAACGGGAGATCGGGCACGTCTTCTGTCACGTCGTAGTAGAAGAGATACTTCCGGAACTCCGTGAGACTGGCGATCGCGAGCTTGTCGAGACCAGTGCGCAGGTCCTCGCGGTAGAAGGCGTTCAGGGCCTCGGTGGTCTCCTGCGCCTGCACCCAGACATCTCGATTCTCCTCGGCCGCCCGGGCCGCGGCAATTAGGGGCTCAATGGCCTCTTCGGTGGCGCGGTCGCGCTTGGTCACGTACATCCCCCACACCATGGGGTAGTTGGAAAGCTCGTACCACTCCTGCCCGATGTCAATCGTAAAGGAGTCGATCTGCAACGACGGCACATTGGACCCCACCAGCAGGGCTGCTTCCTCGTCGGTGTCGAGAAGCGCCGTCGGCTCACGCCCATCGTACGGGACGAACGTCGGATCCACCCCGTAGTGCTCATGCATGATGATGCGCGTCGCGATGCGCTCCTGCGCAACGCGACGGTCGTACGCAATCGTCTTCGGAAAATCGTGCAAGCCGCCGTTCCAGACGAGTCGGGCGTAGGGATAATCCCACGAGACGAGCCCAACGCTCGGAATCACGTCCACCGCGTCGCTGGCCTGCAGTGCCAGCATCGTGGGGAGCAGCGCCACGTCCGTCTCGTCTTCAACGAGCCGCGCGGCACACTCTTCCGGGCGGTACCGCTTGATGTCGAACGGATTTTCTACGGCGCCGGATGTAAATCCGGACACCAAAAACTCCGCCGGTGGGTAGTCCCAGATGTCAAGCTCCATACCCGGTGGCGTCTAATTCGGAAACAGCGGTCACAGTCCTGCTCGGGGGGCAGTTCCGCATGGGTGCAGTCCCGCAGGCGGAGAGCGTCCACGAACGAGAGCCAGAAGCTACTCGTCCTGAATGCGCTCCTTCACGCGGGCCGACTTGCCCACCCGGTCGCGCAGGTACGTGAGGTTAGAACGACGCACCTTTCCGCGACGCGTCACCTCAATCTCAGCAATCCGGGGCGAGTGCAGCGGGAAGATGCGCTCGACACCGGTTCCTTCCGTCATCTTGCGGACGGTAAAGGTCTCGCTGGAGCCGGAGCCGCGGCGGTTGAGACAGATGCCCTCAAACTTCTGAATCCGTTCTTTCTCGCCTTCGACCACGCGCAGGTGCACGTTAATCGTGTCGCCCACGTTGAAGTCGGGCACCTCATCGTCCCGAAATTGGGTGGCCTCGACGACGTCCATCAAATCACTAGCCATGGCTGTAGTCCGTTCGTTCAATGAAAAATCAGCAGGGTAATGTACGCAGCACGGGCGCGTCTACGACGAGTCGGACAGCAGGTCCGGCCGGCGCTCACGCGTCTTCTCAAGTCGTTGTTCATCTTTCCACTCCTCAATCCGCTGGTGATTGCCGGACCGAAGCACTTCCGGCACCGAGCGGCCGCGGTACTCGGCAGGCCGTGTATACACTGGGGCATCCAGCAACCCATCCTGAAACGAGTCCGTGAGGGCAGAGGACGCATCCCCCAGCACCCCCGGGAGTAGGCGGACCACGGCGTCGATGAGGACCAGTGCCGGGAGCTCACCGCCTGTCAGCACGAAGTCTCCGATCGACAATTCGCGCGTCACGAGCGCATCCCGAACACGCTGGTCGATGCCCTTGTAGTGGCCAGCGATCACAACCAAGTGCTCGTTCATCGAGAGCCCGTTGACGGTCGGCTGGTCGATGGGCTCCCCATCCGGCGTCAGAAAAATCACCTCGTCGGGCGCTCCGACCTCGTCCTCAATGTCTTCGACCGTCCGGAAGAGCGGCTCCGGCTTGAGCACCATCCCCGCCCCGCCGCCGAACGGATAGTCGTCAATTTGATCGTGCTTGCCGACGGCGTAGTCGCGGAGGTCATGCGTCGCAATCTCAACGGCGTCGGCGTCCTGCGCCCGCTGCAAAATGCTGTACTGCAGCGGTCCCTCCACGAGGTCGGGATGTGCGGTGACGACGTCAATATGCATGAGAATAAGGCGTCAGGTACGCTGCGATCCTCCAACCCGCGCAGGGAAAGCTCAGTCGAGAAGGCCGTCGATCGGGCGAACCACTAGCTGTTCCCCTTCCAGATCCACGTCCACAATGAAGTCTTCAACGGCTGGAATAAGGGATTCGCGCCCATCCGGCCGGGTCACGACAAATACGTCTTGCGCCGGCATTTCCTTGTAATTGGCGACGGTCCCGAGCGACTCGTCGGCTTCGGTCACGACCTCCAGTCCCACGAGGTCGTGAATGAACACCTCGTCGTCCGCCAGATCCAGGTCGTCCTCGTCGGCGTACACGTTCAATTTGACCAGCACCTCCGCATCGGTGCGCGACGCGATGTCGTCGAGCCCGAGGAGCACCGCCGTTCCGCGCTTCGTGTCCTGATACCGGACGGACGAGACGGCGTGCCGCGTCACCGCCCGTGGACTCTGCCCCACGTAGACGGTGTCTAGCTCCTCGTATCGGCCGGGATCGTCGGTAAACTCCGGATTGACCTTGAGTTCCCCCTCCATCCCGTGGGCCCGGAAGATAAACCCGACCTGGATCATCGTCTCCGGAGGCACGTCCGCGTAGGTCGGCTCGGACGCGTCGGACGAGTCATCGGAAGCAGGCATCGGCGGTCCTCTGAACTTAGAGACTGTTTTGATTTCAACCATTGGGGATTCAAACGCAACGGGACGAGTGCAGAGCGGTCAATGCACCCTGTTCTTCGCCCCCAGGTGCTCGTTGCTTTGGGAGCACATCAGCATTGAGGACCACGGGCCGAAATATCAAACAGTCTCTTGGGCGGCGTTACGCGTCCTCGTCCGTGTCTTCGTCGGCGGTGTCCTCCGCATCGCCGGCGTCGACTTCGGCGTCGCCAGCGTCACCTGCGTCCGCCTCGTCGGCGGCCGCTTCGTCCTGCACGTCGGACAGGGACGTGGCTTGCGCCCGAAGCTCGGCCTCTTCGTCCAGCTCCTCCGCTCGGGCGCGCTCCTTCTCAAGGGCGTCCTGCCCGGCAGGTTGCACGGCCATCTTCAGGTCGTCGCCCTTCTCGGCCATGCGCTCACGGAAGGCCTGCACCTCCTCCTCGATCGTGTCGGGCGACTCCCCCTTCTGTTCGAGGTGGTTGTGGAGCATCAGCCCGCGGCGGTACAGAATGGACCGCACCGTATCGCTCGGCTGTGCGCCGTTATCGAGCCAGTACAGGGCCCGATCCTCATCGAGCTTCACCTCGGCCGGCTCCCGAAGCGGATAGTAGCGGCCGAGGTCTTCAATGTACCGCCCGTCCCGCGCATTCCGCGAGTCGGTAGCGACGATCGAAAAAACCGGAATTTTGGTACGCCCAATGCGGCGCAGTCGAAGTTTGACGGACACGTTGGTGTGTAGTCGGGTGTTCAGAAAAACACGTGATAAGCAATCGGATCGAGATCCCTCCCTCTGTACTCATAGTTACCGCGGACTCGGGCTCGGGCCGCCCCCACCGCCGGTCAGCTTGTCCATGAGGTTCGACATGCTGACGTCCCGCCCCTGGCTCGTCAGCTTCTGCATCGTTTTCATCATCTCCTGCATCTCGTTGAACTGGCTGATCAACTGGTTCACGTCCCGAACCTCGACGCCGCTCCCCTTCGCGATGCGACGGCGGCGCATGCCGTTCAAAATCTCGGGGTTCTTCCGCTCCTCGGGCGTCATCGACTGGATCATCGCCTCGATGTGCGTGAAGGCGTCCTCGTCGATGTCCAGGTCGTTGATCTTGTTTCCGACCCCCGGAATCATCCCCATCAGGTCCTTGATGGACCCCATGTTCTGAATCCGCTGGAGCTGATCGTAGAAGTCCTGCAGGTCGAAGTTGTCCGACCGGATCTTCTTCTGTAATTTCTCGGCCTCCTTCTCGTCGTACTCCTCCTGGGCGCGCTCCACGAACGACACCACGTCGCCCATGCCCAGAATGCGCTGCGCCATGCGGTCCGGATAAAACGGCGTCAGGGCATCCAGCTTCTCCCCCGTCGACGCAAACTTGATTGGCTTGTTGACAACCGTCCGGATCGAAAGGGCCGCGCCGCCACGGGTGTCGCCATCGAGCTTTGTCAGCACGACGCCGTCGTAGTCGAGCCGCTCGTTGAACTCCTTCGCGGTATTGACGGCGTCCTGCCCCGTCATGCTATCGACGACGAAGAGCGTTTCGTTCGGGGTAACGGCGCTTTTGATGTCGGCCACCTCCTGCATCATCTGTTCGTCGATGTGCATGCGGCCGGCGGTGTCGATAATGACCACGTCGCGGGCCGTCTCGCGCGCCTCCGTCACGGCCTCGTCGGCCACGCGCACTGCGTCCTCCACAATCTCGCCGTCCTCCTGAACGGAGTACACGGGTACGTCGATCTGGTCGGCCAGCGTCTTGAGCTGATCAACGGCGGCCGGACGGTACACGTCCGAGGCCGCCAGCAACGGCGCGTGGCCCTGCTTGCGAAGGTGCCGGGCCAGCTTGGCGCTGAACGTGGTCTTGCCGGACCCCTGAAGCCCCGCCACGAGAATCACCGTCGGCGGCGTATCCGCCATCTCAATCTCTTCGCGCTCTCCGCCGAGCACACGGGACAGCTCGTCGTGGACAATCTTCGTGAGCTGCTGCCCGGGCGTCACGGAGTTAAGCACGTCTTCCCCCGTGGCCTCCTCTTTCACATTGTTCGTGAACTCCTTGGCCACCTGGTAATTCACATCCGCGTTGAGGAGAGCACGCCGGATCTCGCGCATCGTCTCGGCCACATTGACCTCATTGATGCTCCCCTGGCCCGTCACGGATTGAAGGGCCCCTTCCAGCTTTTCAGATAGACTCTCAAACATTGGCCAACGCTACGTTCAACGGTGCGTGCAGAGCGGCGGCCCGCCGGCGCTCAGGACCGCCTCACGGATGTTCATCCTCGCGGTCGTCCAAACGAGACACAAGAACCGCTCTCTCCACGGCACATTCCTCTCCGGGGTATGAAGCGGCCCAATCAAGTCCCTTACGTCGGAACGCCCGGGAGACGATCCTCTCGACGAACGGTGTTCATCCATAATTCTACGCTTGCGCTCCCTCCTGTTCGTCCAGGAGACCACTTTTGTATACCCTACATGACGTTCGGACACCCCACCGGGATCGTTTCATCCTCGCGAAGCATTCAACAAACGGTGCTTCTCGTTCGAGTCTCCATCCCGTCATGCCCTCGTTTTCGGCCCCGCCCGAAAGTACTCGCTCTGACAAGGAGGCGTGGCGCGAACGGTTTCGCGACTACCGGCGCTCGCTTGGCGACTCTTCGTCCTACGCAACCCGCGGCACGCTCATCGGCCACCACGCCCTAGGGCATCCGGCGGTGGCCCGGGCGAGCACGGTGCACGTGTATTGGCCCCTCCTGGCCCAGGGCGAGGTCGACACGCGCCTCCTCGTCCGGGCACTGCGCGGGCTGGACAAGACGGTGGTCCTGCCGGTCGTGACGAGCTACGATCCGGAAACGCCGACCATGGAGCACCGTCGGTACGAGGGGCCGTCGTCGCTTACCCCGAACCGGTGGGACATCCCGGAACCGACCGATACACCGCGGGTGTCGCCGGAGGCCCTGGATGTCGTGCTGCTGCCGGCGCTCGGGGTCGACCGACAGGGAAATCGCATTGGACAGGGCGCGGGGTACTACGACGCGTTCCTCGACACGGTGAACGCGCCCCGCCTCGCCCTCAGCTATGAAGCATGCGTCGTCGATACTCTGCCCTCCGCCCCGCACGACGTCCCCGTCACGACGGTCGTGACGGAACGGGGATGGACGAAAGCATCCGCTCCTGCTCGCCCATGACTTGCGCTACCGACTGGTCTCCGATGTCTTCTTCCCGCGATGATCTTCATCCGTCCGATCCCCCGTCGACCCACGACGCTTACGAAACCGGACAAACCACGCTGGACCTCGACGGCATTTCCGATAATGACCTCGACTCTCTCTCGTTTGAGGGCGACGTAGACACGCACGGAAATTCCCTGCAAACCTTCTCCGGTCTGAGTCTCGTCGTGGCGGGGCTCACGTACCTCACCGTCGAATTCGGCGCACAGGCCGGTCCGGCTCTCAGTTCGCCCGACGCCGTGCTCCCAGGACTTCTAGGGACGAGCGCCATCCTGCTCGGCATGGCGGTCCTCACCCTGCGCTCCTCGTCGGACACATCTCCTCAACGGCCTGCCCCCCCCTCTACCATGGATTCTGAGTCCTTCTCGTCTCCCGATTCCGCCGGTCCCAGTCGGCTCGCGCGGTCGCGCACAGACCGGAAGCTGTTCGGGGTCTGCGGTGGCATCGCCGCCTACCTGAACCTGGATCCGACGCTGGTCCGCGTAGGGACTGTCCTCGGCTCCGTTGCTTTCGGTCCCCTCATTTTGGTCTACCTCGGCCTCGCCCTCGCGATGCCGAACGAGCCGGCGTCGTAATGCAGTCGCCCGTGCAGTGGCGCTCCCAATGCCGGCCCCCCTCCCTCGACGCCCCCTCTCCACACGCACAACCCACAACACACAACCCATCCCAACGCACGTCACACCTCCATCGTCTCCGGCCGCACGCCCGCCAGCGCCTCATGCAGCGCGTCGGGCCGGAAATACCGCCGCACGGCCGCGTTCACCTCTTCCAACGTCAGCGCCCGGATCTCCTCCGGAAACGTGTCGAGGTAGTCCATCTCGAACCCCCGCTCGGCATTGGTGAGCATGGACTGCGCCAGACTCTGGGTCGTGGCAAGCCCGACGGTGTACGACCCGGGAATCGTCGTTTTCTTGTCCGCCAGTTCCTCCTCGGTCGCCCCCTCTTCCACGAACGCCCGGATGACGGCGGTCGTGGCGTCGATCCCCTCCTCTAGGGTGTCGTGACTCAGCGTGACCCGCACCTTCCAGTATCCCTGGTAGCGCGTGGTGATGCCCGAAAGCCCGGACCCGATGTGATAGGTTAATCCCTTCTCGTCCCGGACCGTGTTCATGAGCCGGGCCGCAAAGTTGCCGCCCAGAATGTAGTTCCCGACGTAGAGCGCGGGATGGTCGTCGTGGTCCCGCTGGATCGGAATGGTGTGTCCGAGCCGCACGTCGACGTTCGACTTGCCGGGCATTGGGAGAACGCTGCGCCCGGGCTCAACATCGGTTCGTCCGTCCGTGTCGTGGGTCGGCGCGGCCTCGTGCGCCGTCCATCCTTCGAATGAGTCCGCCACGACCGACGCGACGGCCTCGTGGTCGAGATCGCCCACGACCGCCAGCGTCCACTCCGTCGCCCCGAAGTGGGCCTCGTGGTACGCCCGCACGTCGTCGAGGCGGATCTGCTGAAGCTGTTCGATGACCGTCTCCGGCGCCTCGTCGTAGTTGGGATGGCCGGGCGCGAAGAGTCGGCGGGTGAGCGCCGACGACGCCTGTGCCCCCGTTTTTTCCATCCGGCGCTGGACCTGTGCGACGGCCTGCGCCCGCGCCTTCTCGAACTCCTCCTGCTCGAAAGCGGGCGCCCGGAGCATCTCCGCGAGCACGTCCATCACGCGGGGCAGGTCTTCCGCCAGTGCCCGCCCCGACACGTCGATGTAGAGGCCGTCACTCGACAGGTTGAGGGTGGCGCCGCAGTCTTCGAGGACCTGCGCCAGTTCGAATCGGTCTCGGTGCTCAGTGCCCTTGTCGAGGAGCGACACGGTGAGTTCCTGCAGCGGACCGTGCCCGGCCGCAAGGTCCGGGTACGCGAGAAATGAGCCGCGCCAGGACACAATGTCGTCGACTGGGGTCTGCAGGGCAAGCAGGCGACCCGGCCCCGCGGTACAGTCTTCGATGCGCGGGGCGAGGGCGGGCGCGGACCCGTCGGTGGCGGACGCGGCAAAGGAGGAAGTCGTCATGAATCGAAAAATCAATGGCGAGGAAGCAAGAAGAAATACGACTACGTCAGCAGTCCGCCCGCATACCAAACGACATCGTCATGCAAAAACGGGGCGTCGAAAGAGCCCTCGTTTCTACAGATGGAGCCCCCTCACGCAATACGAAATACGTATATAGACAGCATGGTGGAAAAAGCTTCTACATTTCAGGGGGATGCAGATATCGCTGAAGGACAATCACCCGGAGGTCGGCACGTACCAGCCGACGGTGCTCGTGTCGTCGGTGAAGTACGTCTGGGCTACGCGCTGGACATCATCGGCGGTCACGTCTGCCAGCCGGTCGAGGTACTGCGTGTAGAGCTTCCAGTCGCCCGCCGCGATGGCTTCGTTGAGCTGGGCGGCGACCTTCATGGGGCCGTCGCGGTCGAACGCGATCTGGGCGCGGAGCTGACTGCGGGCCCGGTGGAGCTCCTCCTGCGTCACGCCGTCGGTCCGGATCTTGTCGATCTCGTCCGCGATGGCCGCCTCGACGGTCTCGTGATCGACCTCCGGCGCCAGGTAGCCAAAGACGGAGAAGAGCCCGGGATCGCGCAGGCGGAAGTTCATTCCGAACACATCGCTGGTAAGGCCCTGGTCGGTGCAGCGCTGGAAGAGGCGGCTGCCCTTGCCAGAGGCGAGGATGCGAGCCAGCACGTCGAGCGCGTCGGAGTCCGGGTCCGTGGCGGGCGGCGACTTGTAGCTCATGAGCACGGCCCCGAGCTGTCCGTCCTGCTTCACCCGCACGCGCCGCTGGCCGGTCTGCTCCGGCTCGTCGGTGGTCACCTGCGGGATCTCGTGCGAAGCGGCCTCGTGAACGCCAAACTGGTCGGCCACCTCCTGCAGGACATCGTGCCGGTCGAAGTGGCCGACGATCGAGACCGTGGCGTTGTTCGGCCAGTAGAAGGTGTCGTAGTACTCCCGCAGCCCGTCGGCCGTGATCGTCTCGATGTCGCTCTTCCACCCGATGGTGGGATGGTGGTACGGATGCGCGGTAAACGCCGCCGCCCACACCTCGTCGAAGAGCCGCGACACCGGTTGATTCTGGTTGCGGTCCCGCTCATTGAGAATCACCGTCCGCTCCGACTCCACGTCTTCAGGGTCCAGGAGCGCCCCCCGCATGCGATCCGCCTCGATGTCGAGCGCCAGCGGCAGATGCTCGGTGGGCAGCATCTCGTAGTAGTTCGTGCGGTCGAGCCAGGTCGACGCGTTCACCTTGGCGCCCACCCGCTGCAGCGTCTCGAAGATCGAGGTGCCCGTGCGCTTGTGGTAGCGCTCGGTGCCCTTGAACATGAGGTGCTCCAGCATATGGGTCGCGCCGGTGTGGCCCGTACGCTCGTTGCGACTGCCCACGTGGTAGGTCACCATCGACGTGGCCACCGGCGCGCCATCCTGCGGCAGCAACAGCACGCGGAGGCCGTTGTCCGTCAGGCGGTAGCACTCAATGTCGCCCGACGTTTCCTCGAACTCGAATGCGTCCGGAATGTCGGTGGGGGTAGCAACTTCAGGAGTGGGTTGATTCATGAAGTATGGAGTCGAAAACAGAAGGGCTGAGCAAAAAATCCAAGGGCCATGATCCGTGAAAACGTGATGCGTGACGTTCTCTCTATTCCACGCGAGGGATAACATCTCACGATTCACGTCTCACGGATCACGGTTTTCGCCTCATTCATCAGTGCGCGTCGAGCCAGTTGTCGCCTACGTCGATGTCGACGAGCACCGGGACATCGTCCAGTAGCAGGGCGTTTTCCATCTCATCGGTAACCATCGACTGAACCTCGCCCACCTCCTCGGGCGGCAGCTCAAACACGAGCTCGTCGTGCACCTGGAGAAGCATCCGGGCCTCCCAGCCCGACGCCGCGAGACGGTCGTGGATCCGGTTCATGGCGATCTTGATCATGTCGGCCTGCGTGCCCTGGATGGGCATGTTCACGGCCACGCGCTCGGCGGCGCCGCGACGGTTACTGTTGGAGCTGTCGATGTCGGGCAGGTAGCGCCGTCGGCCCATCAGCGTCTGGGCGTAGCCGTGCTCCTGCGCCTGCTCCACAAGCTCGTTGAGCAGCTGCGAGACGCCGGGATACGACTGCCGGTACTGCTTGATGAGGTCGTCGGCCTCATCGAACGGCATGCGCATCCGCTGCGCAAGGCCCCACGGCGAGATGCCGTACGGGATGCCGTAGTTCACCTCCTTAGCCTTGCGACGCTGGTCGGACGTGACCTGGTCGGGGTCGAGATCGAAAACGCGCGCCGCGGCGTCGGTGTGAATGTCGCCGCCGTCGCGAAAGGTCTCAATCATGGCCTCGTCCCCGCTCATAGAGGCGAGGATGCGGAGCTCAATCTGCGCGTAGTCGGCCGCCATCAGCGTCCAGCCGTCCTGCGGCACGAAGGCGCGCCGGATCTCGCGCCCCACCTCGGTGCGGATGGGGATGTTCTGCAGGTTCGGGTCGCTCGACGACAGCCGCCCGGTCGAGGTGCGCGTCTGGTTGAAGCTGGTGTGGATGCGTCCGGTCTCCGGGTGCACCAGTTCGCCGAGGGCGTCGAGGTAGGTGCTCTTAATCTTGTAGGTGGAACGCCAGTCGAGGACGAGCCCGGGCATCTCGTGCTTCGTCGAGAGCTCTTCCAGCACGCTCTCTTTCGTGGACGGATTGCCGGTCGGCGTCTTCGATACCACCGGCAGATCCAGTTTCTCAAACAGAATCTCCCCGAGCTGCTGCGGCGAGTTGATGTTGAACTCCTCCCCGGCCAGCTCGAAAATCTCTTCCTCGATCTCCTCCAGCTCCGATGCAAGCCGCGACGAGATCTCCTCCAGCACGTCGGTGTCGACGCGGATGCCGAGGTGCTCCATTTTCGCCAGTACCCGCACGAGCGGAAACTCCATGTCCTCGGCAATCTCCTGCACGCCGCTCTCGTCCAGCTGCTCCGCTAGCGCATCGGCCAGGCGCAGCGCGATGTCGGCGTCTTCGCAGGCGTACGGGGCAGCCTCCTCCACCGCCACGTCGCGCATGGACATGTCGTCGCCGTCCCCAATGAGCTCGGTGATCGGCACCATCTTGTAGTTGAGGACCGACCGCGCGACGTCGTCGAGGTTGTGGTTCTCCTCCGGGGCTACCAGGTAGTGCGCGACCATCGTGTCCACGAGCGGGCCGCCCACCGCCACGCCGTGGCGCCGCAACACCAGCAGGTCGTACTTCAGGTTGTGTCCCACCTTTTCGGTGTCGGCCTCCAGGAGCGGACCCAGCACGTCGAGTACCGCGTCTACATCGGTGCCGTCCGGAAGCGGAGTGGGTACGTAAACGCCCTGCTCCGCCGTCCAACTGAAGGAGAGCCCCACGAGCGACGCGTACATCGGATCGGTGGAGGTCGTCTCCGTGTCGAACGCGTAGCGCTCCCGACCGTCCAGTTTCTCCACAAAGTCCTGGAGCTCTGCCTCGGTCTGCACAAAGTCGTAGTCCACCGCGTCGGGATCGAGCTCCTGCACCTTCTCGTAGGGCCCGAAGTCGAATTCGAGCGCCGGGTCCTCCGCCGTCTCGTCTTCCGTCTCGTCCACCGCGCCGTCGATGTCCATCCGGTCAAGCATCGAGTCGAACTCCAGCTTCTCGAAGAGCGCGCGGAGGGCGTCCTCGTCCGGATTCGCACGGCGGAGCTGCTCCCACTCCATGTCCACGTCCAGGTCGGTTCGGATGCGCACGAGCCGCTTGCTGAGCTCCGCCTCGTCGGCGTGCTCCTGCATGCCCTCCCGCGCCCGCTTCCCACTAAGGTCGTCGGCGTGCTCGATCAGATTCTCCACGGAGTCGTACTCGCGCAGCAGCTTCTGGGCCGTCTTCTCGCCGATGCCGTACACACCCGGCACGTTGTCACTGCTGTCGCCCATGAGGGCCAGCATGTCGATAAACTGGACGGGGTCCAGCTCATGCTCCTCGCGGAACGTCTCGTCGGTGATGATTTCGAAGTCCTGATCGCCCTTCGCCGGCTTGTAGATCGAGACGTGGTCCGACAGCAGCTGCTTGAAGTCCTTGTCCGGCGACACGATGACGACGTCGGCCCCGTCGGCCTCGGCCTGCTTGGCGAGGGTCCCGATCACGTCGTCGGCCTCCACGTTCGGCACCTCCAGGACCGGGATGTCCATCGCCTCCACGATCTGCTTGATGTACGGGATGTTCTCCAGCAGCTCGTCGGGCGGCGGGTCGCGGTGGGCCTTGTAGTCCTCGTAGATCTCTTTGCGGAAGGTATCTTCCTCGCCTTCGTCGAACACTACCGCCGCGTGCTCAATCGAGTGGTCGTCGATGAGCTTCAGCAGGGAGTTGGTAAACCCGTAGGCGGCCGATGTATTCTGTCCCTTCGAGTTGATGAGGGGGCGGCTGATGAAGATATAGTGCGCCCGATACGCCAGCGACATCGCGTCGATGAGATGAAGCGTCTTGGCGTCCTGGGCAGTTGCCTCGGGGGACGCCGATGAGCTGGAAGCGACCATGCGACGGAAAACAGATGCGGAAAGACGGCGAACAGGCTGCGAGCCGGGCTGCTCCAGCAACGTCCCGAAGCAACATATAACGTCCTGGAAAGAACTCTTGGGGGCCCGAGTCTTTCAACCCGATGCATGAACGGGAAATCTTCCCGGACTGTTCGTACTGATCTCTCCCAGAGTCAGGAAACCACATTCTCTGCACGCGCAGGACCGACCGTGGGATCGTACCAGTCGCCCCCCCTCGACCGACCCGAGATTGGTGGAGCCCGGTTCGCGGATCAGTCCGTCGTTTTCGCCCGATCCCTCGACTTCTTCAGCGGGGGACCCGTTGTCTTCAACGTCTGCCCTGCATGCCACTTCTCCTCTTCGATATCGACGGCACCCTCGTGAACGTCACCGGCGGCGTGCACAGTGCCGTCTCGCATGCCATCGACACCGTCACCGGCCGGTCCGTCTGCACCGACGGGGTGACGTTCGCCGGCCGGACGGATCCGGCCATCTTTTCGGACGTGTTGCAGGCAAGCGGCGTCCCGGACCCGCCCGCCGTTCTCAACGATGTCCTCCATACGTACGCCGAATGTGCGCAGGATACGATCGAGGCGACGGATGTCGACGTCCTCCCAGGCGTTCGGCCCCTCCTATCCGCCCTTTCCCGTCGCCCCGATGTACGCCTCGGCCTCGTAACGGGCAACATCGAGTCGGTCGCCCACCACAAGCTCCGCCGGGCTGAACTGGGCTCCCACTTTTCGGTCGGGGCCTTCGGAAGCGACCACGCCAATCGCAACGAATTGCCCCCGATGGCCGTCCGTCGCGCGTCGTCGCAGGGGAGGACATCGTTCTCCGTCCGCGACACCATCGTCATCGGGGACACCCAGCACGACATCCGCTGTGCCCGCGCCTCGGGGACGCGGGTCGCCGCCGTGTGCACTGGCACCTACGCCCGCGATGACCTGCACGTCCACACCCCAGACTTCCTCTTCGAGACGCTTCAAGATACGCAGGCGGTCGTCGAAAAGCTGCTGGGATCGTGATCGAAGTCGGCGCGCAACCATTCTCGGCACGATCTTTAAGTAATATTGTGTATGCCGGAATGGGAGTAGGGGCCAATCCCCTCGGGACCAAGACGGACCCGACCTCAGTAACCTTATAGAGATCGTACACACCGTCGGACGAAACATTCTGCACTGGAGCGGACTCTCCGGTTTCGCTTCTCCTTTTCTGTCCATACTCTGAACGTGATCTCCGTGCTGCTGTACTTTACTTCTCCATTTCGACGGAATTAGACGGACGACGCGAGGCGCCCGGCTCGCCCTGCCCTCGAATTCCCCTTTCTCCGAAGGTGGATGCGTCCGTCTGAATTGTTCATCCAACAGAACGGCTGTTCCCCATAATGCTACCGATCTCCGCCCACGGCACGACATTCCCGGGCCGCCGGGATGTCAACCAGGACGACATCTTACATTTTTACCCCTCTCCTGATTCATTTTTCCTCGGGGTTGCAGATGGGATGGGGGGCGTAGCAGGTGGTCAGATCGCCAGTCAAACGGTCCTGCAGACGGTGGAAACCCATTTGAAGGAGACGTTTGAGCAGGATGTAGAGCCGGAGATGCTCAAAGACGTCCTGGGGGTGGCCTTTGAAAAGGCACAGGCGTCGATCCGGGAAATCACCGACCAGGACCCCTCCCTCGAAGGCATGGGAACGACGCTGACCTGCGTGCTGGGATGCCAGAACCGCTTCATTGCCGGGAATCTGGGCGACAGCCGCGTCTATTACCTGAGCGATGGAGAGATTCACCAGGTCACGGAGGATCACTCGTACCTCCGGCAGTTCGAGAAAGAGGCCGGAGACCAGGAGATCGATCCGGAATTCGTTGAGCAGTACGGCCACATTATTAACAAGACGCTCGACGGCACCGACGACGAACCCGACTTCTTTCCGAAGGACCGTCCCCACTACGCCCTCTCGGAAAAAGACGGCTTCCTTCTCTGTTCGGATGGGCTGATCGTGGACAAGCTGCAGGATCAGAAGCAGCTCTTCAAGTCCTACATGCTCGGCACTCCCGACCTGCAAACCGCAGCCGAGTCACTCGTGTCGCTCGCCTACTACTCCGGCTCGACGGACAACATCTCGGTGGTACTCGCGGAGGCCGGCAAGCTCGACCGCGAACTCGGGCGCGTCCGCACCTATCCGTTCCCTCCCCGGGAGGAGGAAGAGCCCGCTGCGTAACCCGGCCCGGTTTGTCGACGCTTCCCGTCAGCACGGCTCGCTGTCGGCTTCGTTTTCTTGGTTGTCTTCGAGTTCTCGTTGTTTATTATGGTGTCTCCTCAACCGTTGGGGTCATGAAGGAACTCGCCTCACAGATATCGTTTCCCAGCACTCTCTACAAGACCGATGTCTGACGTTCCTCGCTTGCATTCCCCCTCAGATGGTTATAGGTTGCGTTCCAACCGGGGGAATTCCTCTTCCATGTAAATCTTCTGTACACCCGGCTAATCTTGGGGTGTGCGGCCCCTGCACGTTGCGTTCTCCCCCTTGAGTCCAGCGCGCCTGCCCACTTAAATTTGAATGTGACGGGGAGCAATGCTCTACCCCGGCCCCTCTCGTGCAGGAGGGCCCCATGGACGATTCGGGACACATTGATTCCGGCTTTACCGCTCAGCTTCCGAGTTATTTTGTCGCCGATGATCACCTGTCAGCACATACGCACAACGCTCTGCTCTTTCGTTCTGGGGCTGCTCGCGGCGGTCCCGGTTTTGGCCAACGGTGCCTCCACCGGGCCCACCCCGAACGCCCGGTCGGTGAGCGCTCCCACCTCCTGCGAGAGCTTTGCCCGACGCCAGATGAAGCTGTCGGATCGCCTGCTCAAGCGCTCGAATTACAGCCGGGCCATGAAGGTCCTGAACAGCACCCTGAGCAACTGCAAGAAAGAGTTCGTGCAGGAAAAGCTGTTTGAGACTATGAAGGAGTGGTACCGGGTTGCGCGGCAGGGAAGCACCAGCGAGTTCCAGTCTTATATCAGCGCCGTTTCTGAGCAGAAGTACATCACGCCGAACCAGCGCTCATTGCTCGAACAACGCATCCAAAGCCACCTCCTGTCCCTCCTCGACCAAGAGTTTTCGCTCGACAACTACAAGCAGGTCTACCAGATCTGTCGGCGGTATCCCCTCTATACCAATGAGAATTTTCGGGGCGAGTACTACTGCGGCACCGCAGCTGAGAAGCTCGGCGCCGTTGGGAAAGCGAGAAGCTCATACAACTGGTTGCTCGCCAATTGGGAAAGCCAGTCGCTGATCGACCGGGTCACCCTAACCAAAAAGCTGGAGTCAATGTATCTCCGGGTCGGCCAATTTGATCGTGCATACGAGATGGCCCGCGAGATTGCCATCAAGGAAGGGACACCGGAATCGATTATCTCTACGCTTATCTCCATCCGCGGGAATTTCCTGGCTCCCTTCCTGACGTCGAGTGCTCACTTTTACAAACAACAGCCGAGTGATGAGGCCTCCCGTCACATCGACAGGGAGCTTCCGCGGGTTTCCTTTCCGCGGTACGTGCGAGCGTTCTATTTCCTCGACTCAGGAGGGAGTCTGGATCGCGGCATGTTCGGCGGGGGCGCGACCAAACCACCAGCTCAGCTCCTCGAAACGGTCTCCGGCTCAGTCTCGATCCTCCGCGGCGAGAAAGTTTCCAACTTAGCGTGGCTTGTCACCCCGGTTGGGTCCAGATACCTCGTCCTCGAGTTCAGCGTCACGACCACTCCGGAGGAGAATGTACGGCTGGAAAATGTACAGCAAAATGTCAAAGACGAGGCGCAATGGGACAAGTTGTACAGTCTGGAGTTCGAAAAGACATCGCCGGCCGTAGGAAGCGCCATCGGAACTGTTTTCGGAGCTGCAAACATTGATGGGGCCAACTTTGCGGCCTACGACGAAATCTTTGACGATTCGTCGGTTCTAAGCTACTATTGTATTCAAAATTCCTCCGAGGAAATTGAGGAGTCGTTCAACCTCAACCGGTCAAAGCTCGAGTACGATGAAAGCACGTGGAACCGGACCTCGAATACTCCTGCGCTTTACCATCACTCGATCACGTACGACGGCATGTCGCTGCGAGAGGTCGTGTGGCCAAACTTCGTTGACGGCTCATGGACCGGGGTTGTTCGCGTCGGTCTCGTTCAAAGCTAAAAATCGTAAGCCAACTTCTGATGACTTTCCCCATGAATCGGTACGTGAAAGACATCGCTTCACTCGTGCGATCATTCACCTGGGTCTGTTTCCTATTGATCGTCGGAACGGCGGGGGTGCATGCCCAAACCTCGATTAGTGAGATCAACGGGAACCCCGGAAAATATCGCGGACAAACTGTGACGGTCCAGGGCACCGTTGATCGCCACGTCGACAGTGGAGCCGACACCGACACAAAGAACTACATTATCAAGGACGACAGCGGCCAGGAGATTCGGGCGAAAACCACGAAGAAGCCGCCAAGCACGGGCGCTCAGTACACGGTGGAGGGCGTCATCGAAATCAGTCCGTTTAACCGGAAGCCCGTCCTGGAGGAAAAGAGCCGTTCGGAAATCGCCAGTGCCGACGAGAAAAAGTCAGATTCCGGCGAGTCGCTCCGACAGGGCTTCTCGACAATTACCGTCTACCTGATCTTCGGCCTCGGCTTCCTCGTCGTCATCGTGCTCGTCTACTTTGCCTACGCGAGCCAGGACCAGAATGAACCTGCCCCTGCGGCCCCAGTTCAGGATGGAACGACCGACGAGCAAGACGACGAGTCCGACCTCTCCACGACGGAAATCGGCGACGGCGAAGAATCGGACTCCGGCTTTCCGGAGCCCTCCGGCGACCGGATTAAGTCCGAATCAAGCAGTTCCGAAACGTCCGAGGAAGACAGTGAAGGCCCTGAAACGCTGAAGTTCAAGGCGCCCCCGAAGACGATGAAGTTCGTCCCGGGCCGCCTCGTCATCGCGGCGGGACCGGACCAGGGGAAGGAATTCCGCATTGCCGGCCGCCCAACCCCCGAAGGCAACGTCGTCACGATCGGCCGTGCCGAAGTGGAAGGCGAACGCGCCTTTGCCCACATTCAGCTTGGAGACACCTACCGCACCGTTTCTCGCATGCAGGCTGAGATCATTCAGCAGGACCAAACCATCCTGTTGAAGAATACCAGTGAGACAAACCCCACGATCGTGAATGGGGATAATTTGCCCACCGGTGAAACGGTCGAGCTTCAAGACGGTGACATGATCCGGATGGGCGAGCTCATGCTTCGGTATGAGCGGGACTAGCCGCCTCCGTCTCATTCGACGACGGAGAGAGCGGGATCCCCCCTTCGAGACCGACCGACATCTTCGTGGGGTTGGGTCCCGCTTTCCCTTTCTGCCAACTGTAGGATCTGGCAAACTTATTGCTGAATGATATGTGGGAGGGCAACGGTTCTACGATTCTTTCTGCCCAAGAACCGCATCGGTCGTACCCCCCCTCTCCGTTTCATTCCTACTCGGGTTTACATCGTCGGTCTTTCCGATTTTCTGTTCCCGCCCGCGGACCCCGACCGAGGTCTCCGGGCGACTTCTGGAACAGTCGCAGTGCACGAAACGCACCCTGGACATGTCCGAAGCCACAAAGCGTTGTCCGTATTGTCAAGAGGAGATCCTTGAAGCTGCCCGCAAGTGTAAACATTGCGGCGAGTGGCTGGAGGATCCTCCTGAAACGTCCTCCTCGGGGACAATGTCGACCAATCCCGAGACGCTGGTTCGGGATGCAATGTCGTCCGAGTACAATATTCAGAAGGAACTTGGACGCGGTGGCATGGCGATTGTCTACAAGGCGGTCCAGGAAAACCTGGGACGCGAGGTGGCCCTGAAGGTGTTGCCGCAGGGCATGACTCACGACGAGAAGACGGTGGAACGGTTTCACCGCGAAGCGCAGTCGGCCGCCCAGCTCAGCCACACCAACATCGTCACGATCTTCGACGAGGGCGAGTTGAACGGCGTCCACTTCATGGCCATGGAGTACTTGAAAGGACGCGACCTGCATGAGATTGTGCAGGAGGAAGGACCGGTGTCCCCCGAGGAAGCCGTCAGCCTCATCGCCCCGATGGCCGACGCGCTCGGATACGCCCACGAGCAAGGCACCATCCACCGCGACGTGAAAAGCTCGAACGTGATGGTGACCGACGTGGGGCGGCCCGTACTCATGGACTTCGGGATTGCCTACGCCGGCTCCGACTCGCGCCTCACCCAGACCGGTACGGTGCTCGGCACCCCGGAATACATGAGCCCGGAACAGGCGCGTGGCAACGATGTCGACGCGCGGGGCGACCTGTACAGCCTCGGTGTTGTACTCTACGAGGCCCTCACCGGCGAGATGCCCCATACCGGGGGACACCCGATGAGTGTGGTCTACAAGGTTCTGCACGAGTCCTACACGCCCCCCAGCCAGCTCAACAGCGACATTCCGGACTGGCTGGAGCAAATTATCGCCAAACTACTGAAGAAGGATCCCGGAGACCGATACCAAACCGGTCAGAAAGCCGCCGGGGCTCTCGAGGCGAAGGATCCGGGCGAAGAGGTGGAGGTCCCCTCGCCTACCGGCGACGGTGCCGCTGGCCCGGACGATGTAGCCATGGATACCGGCGGGGGCGACGGCGGTGACCCTGGTGAGACGCAGGTGTATCGCCCCGGCGACGACGGCCCCGAAGAGCCGAAGCCTGAACCAGCCGGCATGACCGATACGGCCACCGCCGCCGAGGAGGAGCAGGAAGCAGGCACCGATCAAGAAATTGAGGAGACCGTCACCACGGACGGCTCCGGCGACGAACCCCAGCGTCAGCGCCTCCACATCGTCCGCACGCTCGAAGGCAACGCCGACTGGGTGAATGCGGTCTCGTTCTCGCCGGACGGGCAGTTCGCCCTCTCCGGCGCCGACGGGAATACGATCAAGCTCTGGGAGGTCGTAACGGGCCGCGAAATTCAAACCTTCCACGGCCTCACGGAACAGCCCATCTCCGTTGCCCTGTCCCCGGACGGTGACCGCCTTGTGTCCGAAACCTCGGACGGCATCGTGCGCCTCTGGGACGTGGACAGCGGCGACGCCATTCGCACCATTGAGAACAATTCGGAGGCCGTCCTGGGCTCCACCTTCTCCCCCGACGGCCAACACATCCTCTCCGGAGGCGACGCGTCCGGCACCCTTCACCTGTGGGACACGGAGACCGGAGACCTGGTTCGCCGCTTCGACGACAACGACGAAGCAATCTTCTCGGTCGCCTTCTCGCCCGATGGCAAGTACGTGCTCTCCGGCAGCGGGCAGTCCGGCACGCTCAAGCTGTGGGACCCGGACACGGGGAAGGTGGTGCGCATCTTCGATGAGGGCGACTGGGACTCCACATACGTCTTCTCTGTGGCCTTCTCTCCGGACGGCCAGTACGCTCTTTCCGGGAGCGACGATATGACGGCCCGCCTCTGGGACGTGGAGTCCGGCAAGTTGCTCCGCACCTTCGAGGGCCACTCCGGCCTCGTGATCGCTGTGGCCTTCTCTCCGGACGGCCAGTACGTTCTGAGCGGAAGCAGCGATATGACCGTCCAGCTCTGGAAGGTGGAAGACGGCAGCCTCGGGTACGTCTTCGAGGGCGATGCGGAAGGCGTCAACGCGATTGCCTTTTCGCCCGACGGCCGCTACGTCCTCTCCGGCAGCAAGGACGAAGACGTCAAGCTCTGGACGCCGTAGCGTCTGTCCCTGCATATTGGCTCGGCCCAAGAACGCAAAGGGGAGAGGCCCGATCACGGCCTCCCCCCTTCTCTACGTCCTGCACAGGGAGCCCTCTTCCTCCCCCCTTGCTACTGAATCCGCTCCAGGGCCGCCCGCTGGGCCTTGAGGGTGGCCTCCAATTCCTCGTTCCCGTGCTCGGTGCCGAAGAAGATCGCTTCGAACTGCGACGGCGGCAGGTAGATGCCCTCCTCCAACATTGCGTGGAAGTAGGCCGCGTACGCGTCCGTGTCCGTCGTCTTCGCCGTCTCCTGATCCACCACCGTCTCGTCGGTGAAGAAGAGACTGGCCATTGCCCCCACCCGGTTGGTGGTGTAATCGAGCCCCAGCGCGTCGAGATTTCGGTGTATGCCCTCTTCGAACGCTCGGCCGAACGCTTCGAGTTCGTCGTAGATGGTGTCTTTCTCCGCGGCGATCTTAGAAAGGACTGCGTGCCCAGCGCGCATGGCAAGCGGATTGCCGCTCAGGGTTCCGGCCTGATAGACCGGCCCATCCGGGGCAATGTGGTCCATGATCTCCTGCTTGCCGCCGTACGCCCCCACCGGCAGCCCGCCACCGATGATTTTGCCGAGACACGTGAGATCGGGCGTGACGCCGTACCGCTCCTGGGCCCCACCGGGTGCCACCCGAAAGCCAGTCATGACCTCGTCAAAAATGAGAACGATGTCGTTATCGTCACAGATCTCCCGCAGCCCCTCTAAAAAGCCGGGCTCGGGGGGAATGCACCCCATGTTGCCCGCAATGGGTTCCAGGATCATGCAGGCGATGTCGCCCGCGTGCGCCTCCACGAGCCGCTCCACATGCGTCAAGTCGTTGAACGGGGCCAGAAGCGTGTCCTTCGCGTTGCCCTCGGTCACGCCGGGCGAGTCCGGCTTGCTCAGGGTCATCGGTCCGCTCCCCGCCGCGATGAGGAAGAAGTCGCCGTGGCCATGGTAGTTGCCCTCGAACTTGATGATCTTGTCGCGTCCGGTGTAGCCGCGGGCCAGACGAGCAGCACTCATGGTGGCCTCGGTGCCCGAGTTGACCATGCGCACCTTTTCGACCGACGGCACGAGGTCGCACACCAGATCCGCAACCTCAATCTCAATCTCCGTCGGGGCGCCGAACGACGTTGACGCCTCGGCCTGCTCCTGAACCGCCTCCACCACGTCGGGGTGGGCGTGTCCAAACAGCATCGGCCCCCAGGACCCCACGTAGTCCACGTACTCGTGCCCATCGGCATCCGTCAGGTAGGCCCCCTCGGCCTCCTCAATGAAAAGCGGGGTGCCGCCGACGCTGTCAAAGGCGCGGGCCGGGGAGTTGACCCCGCCCGGGATGGACCGCTGGGCGTGGCCGTACAGGTGGTGACTCCGGCGAAGGTCGAGCGAGGACGGAGCAACTTCCATGGTGCGTGTCGATTGGTCGAGAAATGGGTCTGTCTTGGAAGAAAGTCGTACTGCAGTCTATGTGCTGAACGCCCCAAGCCGGACGGATGGTTCAGTCGTCCGGGGCACCGTCGAGACTCGTTACCGATTCATCGCGTCTCGGCCTACGCCGGGGTCTGGGGATCGACGCACCGATAGATGGCCCGCAGGCGGGGGGCCTCCCCTTCAATCTCCACCCGCGTCGCCTCACTGGCCTCTACCAGGTCCGCGTCGCGCCGGAAGGACTCGACAATTTCGACCGTAAACCCGGTGCCGTTGACGCTGGCCGTCGGCGTGGCGGGGAGCGTAAGGTAGAGCCAGCCGCCCGGCTTCAACAACCGGCGGCTCTCCGCAAAGAAGGTCCGCAGATCCGTCTTGTTGCCGACGTAGGTTTCGGCTCGGTCCGCCACAATCCAGTCGAAGGTATCGTCCGGGTACTCAATGGCATCGAGCGGCGTCTCCTGCACAATCGTGTCGAGGTCGCCCTCTTCGAGGAGTTCTCGGATGCGCTCACGGGTCTGTGCGACCGCTTCCGGGCGGGAACCACAGGCGTGAAGTGGAAACCCGAGGCGAAGCAGTGCCTCCGTGTGTCGCCCGTCCCCACACCCGAAGTCCAGGATTTGGCTCGACACCGGCACTGCCGCCAGGGTCCGCAGCAGATGATCGGACAACCCCGAAGAGTCGGAAGCATCCATAGCAGGGGAGCGCACAAACAAATGAGGAAAAATCACGACGGAGGCCTACGATGTGGGCGCCGACGCGGATGGAGGCGTGGCCGAATCTTCTTCGGAACCGGACCGCAGCATCTCGGACTCCGGAAGGTCGTCCCGGCCGGTCCAGCGTCGCGCTCGGAGCGGCTCGTTACAGGAGGGGCAGCGCTCCGACTCATGATTATTGTGCTGCGGCAACTCCTCGACGGGCCGCAGCGGATAATCTTGCGCGAGTCCATCTCCCCCAATCCGGAGCTGGTTCAGGTCCACGGGCAGATCCAGTTGTGCGAGCGTGACCTCGCTGAGTGCCTCAATGAAGAGCGGATGCGTGTTCAGGCCGGGGGTCACCTCGTAATGCCGGATGCCAACCCGCTCCGCCCATTCCCGCAGTTTGATATCGAGCCCGTAGCTCGTCTGCAGGTGGTCGGTCACAAAGGGCAGCGGCACCATCAGAAGCGACTGGTCGTCGCTCTTGTCCGCAAGCCGCTCGATCACATCGGGCGTCGTGGGGGGAAGCCCTTCCCGAAATCCAATCCGGTTCTGAAAGGCTGTATGGTAGGGGCGGTCGTGCCCTCGCTGCTCCATCACCTGCCGTACGGTGGCGTGGACGAGGCAGCAGTAGGGGTCCTGCCGGTGGCGGTACGAACGCAGGGGCATCCCCTGTGCGCTAAAGAGCAGCTGCACGTCCGGCCGCCGTTCCCGCTGAAAGCGCTGCAACCCCTCGTCGATGAGTTCGGACAGGGCCTGCACGTACTTGGGATTGGCCGCGTACTCGTACGCCGCAGTGGTGGGCCACGAAGGAATCTCCCCGGCCTCGTCGAGGGCCTTCCAGTACGCAAGGGACGACCCGCTGGTCGTCATCGAGTACTGGGGATACATTGGCAGCAGGACGACCCGGTCCACACCGTCCGCCTCCATCTGCGCGGCCGCCTCTTCGCTGCACGGGTGCCCGTAGCGCATGGCCACGTACGTCTGGAAGTCCACCCCCGTGGGCTCGCCGTACTGATCGTTCAAGTACGTTTCCAGGCTCTCAGCCTGCTCCTGGGTGAGATGATTGAGGGGCGAGCTCCCCCCGATCAACTCGTACTCCTCCCGTACCGACTCGGCTCGGTACGACGCCAGCACCTTACTTCCCCAGTGTCGAAGCCCCCCCCGAATCGGCAGGTCGAGCAGGGCCGGGTCCATGAGCAGGTTGTACAGAAACGCCTCGACCTCGTCGAGCGACCGCGGGCCGCCTAGATTCAAGAGCACGACGCCCACGCGCTCGCCCTCCTGCACCTCCAAGGCCGATGACGGAAAATAGCCCCCCCGAAGCCCCCGCTCGTCGAAGTCGTACCAGCGCGAAAAGTCAAGGGGCGTCATAAAACACGCAGGGTGGGCTAGAGAGCCAATCAAACGTTACAGGATTATGCAAATGGGGCTGAGAGCGGTTCCTCTTTGGCGTTGAACTTTCCCGCAAGACCTCGCTCTGAGCGGACGTGGACTCAGGCGGTGCCCGCCGGTACGTCGTCCTCGTCGAGCGCCAGCCAGTCGCGGGCGGCAAAGTACCACTGCGCCCGTCCCTCGGGCGTGTCCGGGGCCGGCTCGTGATCGTACGTCCACCGAACATGCGGCGGCAAGCTCATCAGGATGCTCTCGGTGCGGCCGTCCGTTTCGAGGCCGAACTTGGTGCCCCGATCATACACCAGATTAAACTCGACGTACCGCCCCCGCCGAATCAGTTGATACTCGCGCTCGCGGTCTCCCCAGTCGGCCTCCTTGCGCCGTTCGACGATGGGCATGTAGGACCGCAAAAACGCCCGACCGGCCTCCCGGCTAAAGAAAAACGTGCCTTCCGGGTCCTCGCGCAGGTAGTCGTAGAAGATACCGCCGACGCCGCGCGCCTCATTTCTGTGGTCCAGGTAGAAATAGTTGTCGCACTCCTGCTTGAAGGCTGCGTAGTCGGCCGCGTCGTGCTCGTCGCACACTTCCTTCCAGACCCGGTGAAAGTGCTTCGCGTCTTCGAGCCAGGGGTAGTAGGGTGTAAGATCGGCCCCGCCGCCGAACCACTGATCGTCCGGGTGCATCAGGTCGTCCCCGAGTGCAAAGTAGCGGAAGTTGGCGTGGACGGTGGGCACGTACGGCGACCGAGGGTGGACAACGAGCGAAAGCCCGGTGGCGTAAAACGACTTTTCGTCCACCTCCAGGATCTCGGCCATCCGACCCGGGAGCGGTCCGTGCACGGCGGAGGTATTGACGCCCGCCTTTTCGAACACGGTGCCTTTCTCGAGCACGGCCGTGATGCCCCCACCGCCCTCGTCGCGCTCCCACCGATCGACCTGCACAGACACCTCGTCGTCGGCCTTCTCCAATCGCTTGACGATGCGAATCTGAAGGGCCTCCACGAAGCGCTTCATACGGTGGGCCATCGGGATGTCCTCGCGCGGGTCTTCGCGGAGGGTCTCAACGCGGTCGGAGGTGTCGCCCATCGTAGAGTGGGAGTGGGTCGGTAAGAGCAACTGTGTATATCGGACGGACAGTTCGGGGACAGCGTTCGTCTTGAGCAGCAACCACATCGGAAACGCAAACCGATTTCTCGAAGCCTCAATCAAGACCTGTTTTCATCCCGGTCGGGCACGGGCGAGCACGCGGCCCGCGGCCGCTCGCATGTCGTCGGTCAGGAGGGGTGTCCAGTGGGTGGGGAGCGCGTCCACAAATGTTTTGCGATGGGACTCGGACGGGTGGTCCACACGAAGAATGGCGTGGTGAAGCGCGATGCCTCCATCGGACGCAATGGCGGGGCCGCCGTAGCGGGTGTCGCCGACCACCGGAGCCCCCCGCTCAGCGGCCTGGAGACGAATTTGATGGGGGCGCCCCGTATGAAGCTGAACGGAAAGGAGCGTCCGTTCGTCTGCCCGATGCAGCGCCTGCCAGTCGAGCGCGGCTCGCTTTCCGTCCGGATGGTCGGGCCCAACAATCATCGGCGTCCGATCCGGCTTGGCGATGTAGTCCTGCCAGGTGCCGATGCCGCGCAGCACCCCGTCGACGAGGGCCAGGTACTGCTTCTGGGCCGTGCGCTCCCGAAACTGTCGGCTCAGGTGGCGGGCGGCCGCCGAGGTCTTGGCCAGCACCATGAGGCCCGACGTGGGCCGGTCGAGCCGATGCACGAGTCCCAGAAACGGCTCCCCATTCCCGGGGGAAAGATGCCGCTTCCCGAGGGTGAGCACATCGAGGTCGCCGGTATGATCGGGCTGGGCAAGCGTCTCCGCCGGCTTGCGGACGACGAGAAGCTGCGCGTCTTCGTACAGAACGTCCACGGCGGTTGGGTGCGCGATTGAGAACCAAAGGGGGACTGTTTATTCCAACGGCCCACGTTGGCCGTCGATTCACCGATCACGGATTCCCGACGAAGCCCTTGACGCGCCGCCTCGTCGGACCGACATTATGGAGCGAACATTCGTCGCCTCCTCTTCAGCAGCCCGTTTCCGCTCATGACTCGCGCACGCCGCTCCCTTCTCTGTGTCAGCCTTCTTCTCGGTCTCCTCTGGACCGCCCCCGCCGCCGCCCAATCAGGGGGCATCGGGGTCGGGGCCTCCATTGGAGTCAGCAACGGCCAAGGATTCAGTGCCGCCAACCCCGTCGGCCTCGCCGGGAAGGGGTGGATCTCCGACCGCCACGCTCTGGCCGGCATGACCTCATTCTTCCTCGGCAGTGACAGACAGTCTTCCTACTGGGTCATCCAGGGCGACTACCTGTTTCATAACTTCAACGAACTGGAGGTCGACGAGGGCTACCTTGCTGTGTACCTGGGCGCCGGGGCCCAATTCACCGTCATCGAAGACACGGACAATCAGTTTACGATTCGGGGTCCCGTCGGCGTCGACTATATGCTCGGCTCCGCCCCGGTGGACCTGTTCGTAGAGGTTGCGCCCACCCTTAGCGTCACCGATCCCACCTCCCTCCGCTTCGACGGTGCCATCGGCTTCCGGTACTTCTTCAGCGGCGAGTAGCCTGTCCCGCCCGGCTCCGACGCTCCAGGGGCTAGGCAGTTTCCGAGCGCGGATTGTATTCCCCGACCATTGCATGGTAGACGCGTTCGCACCTGCCATGGTCGTCCTCGTTTCGCTTTTTGGCCGCAGTTCGTATGATGAGGGCGCGTCTCTTTTTGTGAGTGCCGCCGTTCTCACATGCTGAACTACGTCTGGTCCGGACTGATCATCTTCAGCCTGATCTTTGCGCTGGCCGTCGACTCGCAGGAACTGGTGGAGAACCGGTTCCGCAACGACACCCCGATGCCGGTCACCGTCGCGTTTCCGGAGGGATACGCCCCCGACGCGCGCCGACAGCCGGTTCGCATTCAGATCGGCCCGTCGCAGTACAAGGAGTTTTTCGGGGTCGACGCCGCGCCCGCCCCGTCCTACGAGGGCACGCTTCTGCAAACCAAGAGCGGACGTCAGCTTCAGTTTTCGACGGAGGGGTCGCTGCCGGAGCCCCTGTCGACGATCCGTTCGTTTCACGAGAGCGACGACAATCCAGCCCTGCGCGGAACGCTGGCGAAAGTCGCGTCGCTCTCCCCAAGCACGCAGCGCGTCGAAACGGCGGTGCAGTTTGAGCCGGTGCACTTTCGCAAGCTGAACGCGATCGCGGAGGCAGCCCTCAACTTTGCCGAGACGGCGGCCTCCCTGGCGCTGGGGCTCATCGGCATTCTGGGGCTCATGCTGGGCCTCGTGAAGATCGGGGAGGAGGCCGGACTCGTCCACGCCCTGGCCGACACGGTACAGCCGCTCCTGAGCCCACTTTTTCCGAATGTGCCGGACGGACACCCTGCTCTCGCTAACGTCACCCTCAATCTGTTGGCCAACGTCTTCGGCCTCGGCAACGCCGCCACACCCCTCGGGATCAAGGCCATGGAGGACCTGCAGGACCTGAATCCCGACGACGAGACCGCGACTGACGACATGGTAATGCTGCTGGCCCTCAATACGTCCAGCGTCCAACTGGTGCCCCCCTCCCTCCTCGTCGCCATCATGGGCCTGCAGATCAACCAGCTGATCTTCTCGATCACCCTGGCCACCTTCTTCTCGACGATCGCCGGCATCCTCGGGGCCCTCGTGCTCAGTAAGCTGCCCTGGTTCCGCGCCACGGCGCCCCACCGTCTCGCCGACGCGACGGACGACGATTAACGGGCCCGCCCACGCCTCTCCCCCCTTTGCCTTCACTCCTCCGCCTTCCGCGATGCTCGAATCGATTCGCTCGGCCGTCAGCATTCTCTCGTACTTCGTCCTGCCCGCCCTCCTGGTGGGCTTCCCGCTGTACGGGCTCATCAAGGGCGTCCGCGTCTACGAGGTGTTCGTGGAGGGCGCCAAGGAGGGCTTCGACGTGGCCGTGACCATCATCCCGTACCTCATCGCCATCCTGTTTGCGATCGGGATGTTTCGCGCCTCCGGGGCCATGGACTTCCTCGTAAACGCCCTCGACCCGGTGCTCGGCGCCATCGGCGTGCCCGCCGAGGTGGTGCCGATGGGTATCGTCCGGCCGCTCACCGGCTCCGGCTCCGCCGGCGTCGTGGCCGACATGATCAATCAGTATGGCGAAGACTCTCTCATCGTGAAGATGGCCGCCACCATGTTCGGCTCCACCGAAACCACCTTCTACGTGATTGCCGTCTACTTCGGCGCCGTCAACATCCGCGACACGCGTCACGCCGTGCCCGCCGGCCTCTTTGCCGACCTCGTGGGCTTCCTGGCGTCGGTCTACGTGGTGCGGCTGCTGTTCGGGTAGCCCCCCTCATCCCTGGACGGACCCCGTCCGAAAGATCTGAGACGTTTGCTTGCGCGTGCGGCAGGGCGCCAGACGCTCAATCATCCGATCACGCGCCTCGCTGTCGGCCCATGCTCGGAGCAACTCCCGGCTCTCGAATCGAAGCAAAAGAAGACATCGATCGGCGTCGTCTACGTCCGTCAGGGATCCAGGGATCGGATTAAAGTGAACCCTTCGAAGTCACGAAGCACCTCAGTCGGAATTTCTCTGCGAAACCCGAAAACGGCAGTAGAGGGACGCCAGATGGGTTCAATCGAGCCTAGCCACTATTCGGTTTTCTCGTCCTCCTCAGTCCCCTCGGTCTCGTCCTCTTCCACATTTTCCTGCGCCCGATTCCGAACCCGGTCGAGCAGCGTCGCGAACACCGTGGCGTCGCAGTTCACGAAGAACCCGATCAGCGAGAGAAGTCCTGCAAATCGGATGTACTGCCCGGGAGATGCGGTCCCGAGAATCGGATTCTCCAGAAGGACCAGAAGGCCGGAGATGACAGTCAAGTAGACAAGGAAGCTCCGCAGGATCGCCGACAGAAACGGAAAGGCATGATCGCGGAGCCGGTCCCGCTGGTTGGTGAGCACGACTCTGCGGCCCAATGCTCCTAAGACCCCGGCGAGGCAACAGAGAAAGGCAGGATTCGAGGGCGTAAAGCAAAACAGCACGACCAAGAATGCGAAGATCGTACTGTCCGTCGGGAGTGGCTCTGCAGCCTGCTCCGTCACAAGAGCTTTGCCCTTCCCAGGGGCGTTCGGGCGGGCAGAAGCCACGCCAGGAATCGTGTCCGGTGACATATGGGCGGTCCCTCCCGATCGAAGCAGAATCGTGTCTCGGACGGCCGACGCTTGAAGGGAATCCTGAACGCGGTCATCGGTGCCTGCCTGCTGTACCCCCTGAGGGCTGATCACCTGCTCGATAAGGTTCTGTATCGACCAGAATGCCCAACGTGAATAGAGACACCCAAAGGAGGAATACCCCGACGAGGCAGCCAAGCAATGTAAACCAAAGCGACCAATTCTCCGGAGGAAACGACATAGTGCAGCTTCAAACGATCTTTTGGGGAAAGCAGTTTGCTATTGCTCCAAGCTCCAGCTTGAGGTATCTCGATTGCACAACGGACCAGTTGAAGCTGCGTCTCGACCGTCGGCCGGCATTCACACCGCCGAGCGAGCAAGGCATTGCTCGGTCTCCTCAACATTGCCACGGCTCCGCTCCCCTGCAGAACGATTCTGCTGATTGGGCGGATTTCGACCCCTCGTGACGATTATCTGGAACCGAAGCACTCTGCCCGTTTCGAGCACGGCGTCGTTCGTCCGCGAGCCCTTCGTAGCGCTCCACCGTAAACGGCTCGAAATATTTCGACTGGAGACGGTCTTTGCGACAGGTCGGGAGCCCCATGTCCTCCATGAGCTCATCAATGTAGTCGGGGACGTAGGTGCCGAGAAAATACCCCTCACTGCGGTCCGGGAAGACCTCCGCCCCCAGTCGTGGCGCTCCGCAATCGCGTTGTTCATGGTCTGCACGTCCGGCAACGCCAACGCGCCTAGAAAACACTCCGAAAGCCAGTGGGCCGCGATCTCCGACGTCAGCATGTTGTTCGTGGAGGAGGCATACCCCACGAAGCCCAGCCGCTGTTCGGTGGGCGGCAGAATGTGTCGATACAGCTGGAATCGCCCCTCTCGCTTGACCACCTCCTGCAATTCCGGGTTGAGGAGTGACAAATCTTGTCGCCATCCGGTCGCGAAGATGACGAGATCGGCGTCGATCTCCTCCCCGGTGTCAAGCTGAAGCGTCCGCCCCCTGGTAAACGATTGCATTTCGGTGCGCCGGGCGTGGGCCTCCCCATCCCGCATCATCTCGTAAAAGTCGGTGCCGTACCCCGCACGCCCCATGTCGTAGGCCGGCAGCTGATCGGGCACCATCGACGCGGGAATGCCCGAGAGGCGACGAAACAGCCGGCTCATCCCGTACCACAGCAGCCAGAGCGCCGGCGCGGCCGCCGTCCGAACCGCCGTCTCCAGACCGGACGCCCGGCAGTACGCAGGCCCGCCCACCGCGGCCGCGTAACGACTGAGAAGCATTTCGTACTGGAAGAGATCGCTCGGAAAATCACGGGGCAGCATCCAATGGGGGTTTCGGCATAGGAGCGTGGCGGACTGCGCCTCTTGCCCGGCGACTCGCGCACAGTCAAACGCAGAATTCCCCCCTCCAACCACCACAACGCGCTTGCCGCGGGGCATCGCCCGATTCCGCATCTGGCTGGAGTGGATCAGCGATCCGTCGAAGCGGTCCTGCCCTTGAATATCCGGCACAAACGGCTCCGAAAAGACGCCATTGCACACGACGACATAATCAAACGCATGCGTCTCGGCCGCCGCGTCGGTCCCAGTCGGTCGCACCGTCACGTCGAAGCCGTCCCGTTTCAGTACCCTTGCCGTCACGAGCCCAGAGATCCCGGCCCCGATTACACAAACCGTCTGGCTGTCTGTCATCGGTCGAAGTGCAGTCGTATGTAGGTTTGCACACTGAAATGGAGGTGTGTACCATTGACATGAGAGGAATCAGTGACGTGAAAGGAAATTGAACAGCTCCGGCGGCCCCCACCCCCCCAACGTAGAAAAATTATATGTTTGGCTCCTTGGGGAGAGGATGCCACCATTGTCTCATTTCGATCGATTATACCCGAATCCGATGCCCGTTGCCCCCGGTCCGTGAAAGTTCCTATCCTGGACCAACGCCCGTTATGCTCCCGCCCCAACCGTCAGCGCGTCGGCGTTGCGGAGGGCCTGCACGTAGAAGCGCACCATCGTCCGGTAGTCGTCAATCGCCATCCGCTCGTTGGTGCCGTGAATGAGGCCGCGCTTGTCGGGCGTCAGCGTGTAGGGCCGGAACCGATACACCCGGTCGGTGGCGTCGGCGTAGTAGCGGCTGTCGGTGGCCCCCGGCACCAGGTAGGGTGCCACGACGACCGAGTCGGACGTGACCTCCCGAATCGTGCGCTGCACCATCTGGAACGCCGGATCGTCAACCGCCGAGACGGACGTAGGCGGGCTGACCTGCCCCTTTTCGATCGTGATGCCCAGCCCCTCGGTCGTCGTGCGGATGTGGCGGAGCACCCGATCGACGGAGTGCCTCGGCAGAATGCGGTAGTTGATCGTGGCCCGGGCGCTGGCCGGAATCACGTTGTCCTTTACGCCGGCGTTGAGGCGGGTGGGCACCTGCACGGTTTTGATGGCGGCCTCCGTCGCGGGCTCTCTGCGAAGCGCCCATTTGATCGCAGGGCCGGTGAGCCACTGGTTGGCCAGTACCAGTTGCATGTAGAAGGGCATTTCGGGAGCCACGTCGGCCAGGGTCTGTCCCATCACGCCGTCCAGCCGGGCGGGCAGCGGATTTGCAATGAGCCGATGGAGAGCGGCGTTCAGGCGCTCGATGCTTGTGGAATCGGGCGGCACCGAGGAGTGGCCGCCGGGGCCCGTCGCCGTCAACTCGACGCTCAGGTATCCCTTTTCCGCGATGCCCACCACTGCCAGCGGACGGGTAAGCCCCGGCAGGGCCCCCTTCGTCACGGCCCCGCCCTCGTCCAGCACGATCGCCGGCTCGGTCCCATCGCCCGTGATGCGCTCGGCCATCGTCCGGGCGCCGCGCGGCCCGCCCACCTCCTCGTCGTGCCCGAATGCGACGTGCACCGTCCGCGACGGCCGTTCCCCATGTTGGATCATGGTCGACAGCGCCTCCAAGATCGACACGGCCCCCGCCTTGTCGTCGAGCGATCCACGCCCCCACACGTGCCCGTCGGCAATGGCCCCGCTGAACGGCGGATGGGTCCACGCGTCCCGCGTGCCCGGTTCCACCGGCACCACGTCGATGTGCGCCATGAGCACCACCGGCGCCTTCGCTGTATCGGTCCCCGGCCACGTGTAGTGTCGGCTCAGATCGTGCACGTGCGCCGTGTCGAGCGTGCGGTGCACCTGTGGAAAGGCGCGCTCCAGGTAGGCATACAGACTGTCGTAGGCCGCACTGTCGAGCTGGGCGGGATCCCGCTTCGTAATGGTTTTGTACTGTACGGCCTTTGCCAGATGCGTAACCGCGTCCGACGCGACCTCAATCGTCGGTGACTCCTGTGACGCCACTTGCCGGCTCTTCAGGAGCCAGGCCCTCACGCCCCCGATGAGAAGAAGCAGGCCAAGCGCGCCGCCGGTGCTTATCAACAGATAGCGAACGACGGGCGTGCGATTCCGAGTTCTCATGGGACGAGCGGACCGTCACTTGTGAACAGATACACTGATCCGTGCACGGATCGGCAAACCATATTCTCCGTGTCAGAAGGAGATCTGGATCCCCTGGACCGTGCACCCAGCGGAGATCGACTTGATCTGAGATCGGGGGAAACCTATCCCGGTATCAGTAATTCGGGGGCGCCCACGAGAGTGAGACCCGCAGGTTCCGGGGCATCGTTGTAACACTGTCGCCGTCCATCCAACAATAAGATCCGCCTTGCTTGACGACGGCGGCCCGTGTCCCACCCATTCTCACGAACGACCGCTCAGACTTATGGCTTCCGATTTCGTCCAGGACCCGCCCGAGTTGGAAAACCAGTACGACCGGGACCGCGTCCTGCAAAGCTACATCCGACGACAATTTCCGGAATCAGTCCTCAAAACCATCGAGCCGGAACTGGTCGACCTCGGCGAGAAGGCCGGGGGTGAACTCTACGACCTGCAGCAGTCGGACCTCGATAACGAGCCGACGCTGGCCCAGTGGAGCCCGTGGGGAGAGCGGATCGACGAGATCGAGGTCACCGATGTCTGGAAACGGGCCGAGACACTGGCCGCCGAGCGCGGCATCGTCGCGACCGCCTACGAGCAGGAGCACGGGGCGCACAGTCGCGTCCACCAGATGCTGCTGGCGTACCTGTTCATCCCGTCCACCGACATGTACGGCTGCCCGCTGGCCATGACCGACGGCGCGGTCCGCACGCTGCTGAAGTCGGACAACGAGGCCCTGGCCGACGAGGCCGTGCCCCACCTCACCAGTCGCGATCCCGACACGTTCTGGACCTCCGGCCAGTGGATGACGGAGTTGACCGGCGGCTCGGACGTGGGACAATCCCAGACGACGGCCCGACAGGACGACGACGGCACTTGGCGCCTCTACGGACGCAGGTGGTTTACGAGTGCCATTACCGCCGACATGGCCCTCGCCCTGGCCCGGCCCGAGGGCAACCCGGAAGGCGGCAAGGGCCTCGCCCTCTTTTACGTCCCCATCCGCGACGGCGACGCCCTGCGCGACGGCCTCCACGTCAACCGCCTCAAGGACAAGCTCGGCACCCGCAAGCTGCCCACCGCCGAGCTGGAACTGGACGGTGCCGCGGCCCATCCGGTCGGTGAACTGCAGAACGGCACCCGTCAGATCTCGCCAATGCTGAACGTGACGCGCATGTGGAATTCCGTCACCGCAGTGGCCCTCATCCGGCGCGGCATGGCGCTGGCGCGCGACTACGCTCAGAAGCGGCAGGCCTTCGGCGACGACATCATCAACCATCCCCTCCATCAGGAGACGCTCGCTGATGTACAAGCCATCCAGGAAGGCAACTTTCACCTGGCCCTGCGGCTCGCTGAGCTCATGGGGGCTCGCGAAACCGGGGAGGCCAACACAAAGCAGAATGCCCTCTTCCACATCCTCACGCCGCTGATCAAGCTCACGACCGCCAAAGAGTCGGTCGCGGCCACCAGCGAACTGCTCGAAGCCTTCGGCGGGGCCGGCTACGTCGAGGACACCGGCCTCCCGGCCCTGCACCGCGACGCACAGGTGCTCCCCATTTGGGAGGGCACCACCAACGTGCTGGCGCTGGAGCTCCTCCGCGCGCTGCGCTCGGTGGGCAGCATCGCCCCCCTCAACGACGAAGTCAAGCGCTGCGTCAAGGCCATCGAGGCCCCGACGCTCAACGAGGCCATCCGCCCCGCCGTCCGCGCGTACCGCGACGCCGTGAAGTGGCTCAAGGGCGCGCTCAACGAGGGCAAAGACGCCCTGGAGGCGGGAGCACGCCGCTTTGCGCTCACCCTCGGCAAGAGCCTCGAAGTGCTGTTGACGGCCCGGCACGCTCAGTGGTCGCTGCGCACCGAACAGGACGGCCGCTCCGCCGCCGCGGCTGAACGTCTGGCGGCCCGCAAAATCAACCACATCGCTGACCTCGACTCCCACGGGTCCTACGTGCTGGTGTGGGATTTCAACTGCCCCACCCTCTTCGACTGCCACGCCCAGGGCGACGGCGCCACGGCGGACGAACCGGAGATCGGCTCCCTGACCGACGTGATGTAGCCCCGCCCGCCCCCCGCACCGGACGAGCGGGCCGGCACCTGCTACGCAAGCAGGACAATCCCCGCCGAATGCCTCTATGCCCCCGGACAACATCGGGTCGTCGGACGGCGAATGAGCTTCCAGCTTCCACCCAGAACCTGTTCGGTGAGCAGATGGTGAGCCGAGACACAATGGGGGAAGTGCATGAAAGACGCCCAAGCGCGTCAGGCACACTAGTGGGCCAGAGTGGAGCGACCGGGCAAGGAGATCTAGATCTCCAGCGAAGACGTCTTTCTGCACGAGTTCCACGAAGTCGCGGGCCCAGAGGCCTCGCCAAACAGGTTCTCAGCGCTTTAACAGGCAATTGCCCTGCAGATTGCCCCTTTGTCGACGTTCACTTACCTTATATATTTACCTCTGCGTGGTCGCGACTCTGGATGCCCTCTCCACAGCCGCGTCGTCCTGCCCTGCCGGGCGGGACCTGCGCAGACTCGTCCGGTCTCTTTCACAGTGACGGTGCCGTCGATGTCCTCGTCTGCTGCTTCCGAAAACACCTTTTCGACACCTGAGGGAACACCGCCCTCGCACGAGGACTTCCTGAACCAATTGGAGGTCCTCTTCGGCAGCAAGAACCCAGACTTCGATCACTTCGCATCGCTGCTGCACCGGCGGTACAAGGAACGCAAGGAGGCCGGTGAGGAGGAGGCTGCCAACACCATCTGGAAGGCACACCGTGTGCCGCTGGATGTAGCCTACGAGGCCTCCGAGCGCTGGGACAACCTCGACGCGGCCACCAAGCGGTCGGTCTACGAGCTTCTTCAGACCTACGAGAAGAAACTGGAGGCGCTACAGCAGACCCGGAAGCTCAACGAATAGCGCCTCGTAGAACCGGTTTCAGCACGTCCTCGCAGTCACTCTTCAGCCTGCGGCACGTTGTCGGGCGACTTCGAGAGCACCGCCACGCGCACCCGACGGTTCTTACGTCGTCCCTCGGCCGTCTCGTTGCTAGCCACGGGGTGGTACGAACCGAACCCGACGACCTCAAACCGCTTCGGATCCATGTCATGGGTCCACCGCAGGTGCCGCACTACGCGTGCTGCCCGCGCCGCCGACAGTTCCCAGTTGCTCGGGTACTTGTCCTTCAGGTTGTCCCCAATAGGTTCGGAGTCGGTGTATCCCTCCACACGAATCGTGCGGTCGGGGTGGTCCGTCCGGATGCGCTGGGCCACCTTCTTGAGTTCCTGCACGCCCTTCTCGGTTAACTCCGCACTTCCGCTGCGAAAATACACGTCCGTCGACAGCACCTTGATGGTCTCCCCGCGCTGCAGAGACGCGGCCTCCGTGCGTGCCTCCTTCAGTTTTTTGCGGAGCTCAGCATTTTCGGCGCGGAGCTCCTCAACAGTGCCAGAAGGCTCTTTGACCGACGAGCTCGACCCACATCCTGTCGCGGAGACGAAAAGACTGAGGAGTAGCACTGCGGAAATCCAAACCGACAGCGAGGACGGGTTCGAATACACGAGCACGAACGGGGTTCTAGTAGAAGATGGCTTGCGCGTTCGACACCAATATCGGAAAAGGAAAGACCGGAGGTCAAATTCAGTCTGTGGATGCGTTTCGCCCTCTGTCCCTTCCCGAACAACGGAGCCACACCTTTTTTGGGACTACACACAGCAATCGCGTCTTGCGTCCCCCCACCAGCATGGCGCATCGAATGCACCGCTCGCCACTCCCCGACTCCCATACCCACGCACTTTTCGGCATCATTGGATGATATGGGCAGGAGCGTCCCCTTCGCTTGCCCCGAGTTTGTAACATGCGATCGTCCTGGTGGGATACGTGCCCGATTGACGCTTACTCACTCTGATCACGCCGTCCTATGAGCTCGCCTCGCCTTCAGAACACGTTTTTCCTGGGCCTGCTCGTACTGGTCACACTAACTTTCTTTTGGCTCCTTCAGGATTTCTGGCTCCCCATTTTCTGGGCCGCGGTGCTCGCTACTCTCTTCCACCCATTGTTTCAGGACTGCACGCGGTGCTGCGGAGGACGTGCAGCCCTTGGGGCCGTGCTCACCATCACTCTCATTCTGCTGTTGGTGATTCTCCCGCTGCTACTGACAGGATTTGCCGTAGCGGCTGAGGTCTCTGGAATCTACGAGAGGGTGGCCGCCGGCGACATCAACCCGCAGGTCGTGGTGGACTGGATCGACCGCAACGTTCCGCTGGCCACTGACTTCCTATCGGGTCTGGGGCTCAGCGTCGATCAGCTTCGATCCCGCCTGTCCGGGGCCGCCGTAGCAACGAGCCGCTTTCTCGCCTCGAAGGCGGTCGGGTTCGGGCAGGATGCTCTTCGCATCGGCGGTCTTACATTTTTGATGCTGTATCTGCTCTTCTTTTTTCTCCGAGATGGGCGAATACTCTTGAATACGATCGTGTCGGCCCTTCCCATCGGCGACGCACGAGAGCGACGCCTGCTGCACAAGTTCGCCGAGGTGTCGCGAGCTACGATCAAAGGGACGATCGTCATCGGCGTTGTGCAGGGCGGCATCGGGGGCCTCCTGTTCTGGGCTCTCGGCATCGACGGCGCTGTGCTCTGGGGCGTCGTGATGGGACTGCTGTCCCTCCTGCCCGCCGTGGGGGCGGCGGTCGTATGGATTCCCGCCGCAGCCTTTCTCATGGTGAGCGGCGCCCCAGTGAAAGGACTCATTCTGCTTCTGGGCGGGAGCACCCTCATCGGTCTCGCCGACAACGTCATCCGCCCCCTCCTCGTGGGCCGCGACACCGGGATGCCCGACTACCTGATCCTCGTAAGCACCCTCGGCGGCCTCACCCTCTTCGGCCTCTCTGGCGTCGTCATCGGCCCGGTGCTGGCCGCCCTCTTCGTCACTGTCTGGGAGATGTTTGCCGATGAGTACGCAGACGTTGCCAATGACAGCGGCCGCGAGGCTCCGCTTAGTATGAGGGAGCAGGATCCTGCGTCCTCGTAAAGCCTCCGTTCCAATTCGTCGGACCCCGCGCCCCCCTCTCCCGTTGGCGGTAGTAGTACATTTTGGACGCCGTTCCGCCTCTCAACAGTCCCATGCACGAGCCGATTAGCGCCGAGGAATTTTTTCACGAGCACCTTCTAGCCATCGTGAGCTCGTGCCTGTTTATCGGAGTCTTCGTCGTCAGCGTACCAATCATCTATTTCGTGAACCTCACACCGGACGGCGAGCTGTTCTTCTTCAGCCTCCTTTTTGGGATCTGCCACCTCGCCAACTGGCCGATGTTCAGAGTCCGATCGCGCCTCTGGTTTAAGGGAAAACTCAGTCCGTACGCCGCCATGATCACCACCGCCCTGCTGGCCGGTTCCTTCGGAATCCCCTTCATTCTGCTGGTCGATATGCTGCAGTAACCATCCTCTGTGCGACATCCGGGCGAACGTTTACCGTCATGACGAATTGAAGCGGTCCGGATTCTCTATCTTCGCACCTGCGCGCTCCCTCATGTCTGAGTTTCCCCCCGGCGACCTGCTAGACGACCTCGTCGAGTCGCACTGGGACACCGCCGCCCGCCACGCCTGGACTCAGTACGACCAGCGCGGACGCGGCGCCATCGTCTTTCCGGTCGCGCCGGAGGCGGACGGCGAACGGAAGCCGCTGCGCTACCTCACGTTCAGCGACGAAGAGGCCGCCGCTGAGGGCTCGTTTTCGAAGCTGTATGAGCTTATTCGGACCTACGACCCCGAAACCCAGGTTGTGATCGCCGCCGCCCTGCCCGACGACCGCACCGTCTTCGACATCTACGAGCAAGCGCCCTCGCCGCCCGACGCATAGGCTTCTCCTTTGACATCGACCAGCGGAGACGACCCGCTTGATCAGGCCCCAAACCAGCCCCCCCCTGCGCAACGTCGTGAGGAGAGCTCACGCGTTCGCAGGGGGTCGACGGGGGACTCTACGTATCTACTCATCCGTTCGCCGGACAGGGGCTCAGCGTTCACAACCGGTTAGTTCATGCACAACAGGCCGTAGGGCGTCGTGTGGACGGGCATGAACGAGGCCGGCGGCGGGGTCGGGGCCGCGTCGTTCTCGACGACCTCCGGCGAGGACTCAGGGAGGTGATCGTCGGTCGCTTCAAACACACCGCGGGCCTCCGCCACAACGTCGCCGTCATCGCTCATCAGGACTGCCTGCACCACGTACCGCGGGGCCTCAACCATAGCCACCTCTGCGGTGGCAACTACCGGCCCCTTGTGGTCCGCGTCCACGATGTCAGTCGTAAACTGCTTGGTCGTCACGTAGTGCTCCTTTTGCAGCGAGCCCGCCGCCAGCGATGCCGCGTCGCTGAGCAGCCAGCGGTGCGACGCCCGCTCCACGACGGCGCCCGCCTGCTGCGTCCCAATCGTTCCCTCCAATTCGACGCGGCCGTACGAGATCGCGACCTGGTCGGCAGCGGCTCCCGACGGCAAGGACGAATACATGTGCTTTAAACGCTGAAAGTGCTGGTTGTCGACCATGTCGTTGCAGACTGTGTACGGAAAAATGGATAGAGCATGTCTCCGGCACAACTCTCGGCGCAGTGCAGCACTTGTTCTTTCCAACGAAAACAATGCCGGTTCGTACTACTCTGTCCATTTGGCACTCGTGCCCGCGCCGACATTGCGGGACCGTTCCGTTTCCGGTGGACGCCGTGGATGCGCTCAACACCTCCCTGAAAGGCTGTCACCGTCGCTCAGACGAATCGGCGGACACGGCGATCGTCGCCATTCGGTCTCCCAGCTCAGAACTTGTCGCGAGAGTGATATTTTGCCTCGTACGGGGCCGTCCTGGACACATCGGCACGATGGATGCGGATGTGATGGGTGGAGGATTGGCTCGTAGACGTGGTCGGTCGTGACGGCGGTGACGTCGAGGCGAGAAGAACACCGGATCCCGACGCCTTTTTGCTTTCACTCGCGCAAAGACAGCGGGACGGGACACCGGGACATGGTGGGCGAGGTGACGGGACAATGCCCCAATGACCCGGGCCCCACGCACGACCCAGAGACCCCTACTGGGCGAGTCCAAAGACCGTTGTGCACGGCATTCACGAAGTCACAGGCCGTAGACGACTCCTCAGCAGACCCTGAGAGCATTTCGGAGCCGCTCACCGGATATACGAGCGCCCCCCTACGTCCGCATCATTTCTGGAGGATTTGTCAATCCAAGGGTCGGCCTTCACCTGGAAACAGGAAAAGCGAGGCGAACAGTACCGTTCGCCTCGCTGAGTGAGCGGGTGATGGGATTCGAACCCACGACCTTCTGCATGGCAAGCAGATGCTCTGCCCCTGAGCTACACCCGCAGCGTTTTTCGGAAGGCCATCCCTCACATGTGCATCCGGTTGGACGAGGCACTACGAAGACCGTTCCGACTGAAATCCGATCTTTTTCGTCCCTTCGTCGTCCGGTTCGTCCGACGCCGGCTCCGGGCCTTCGATCGTGAATGTCATGCTCAGAGGAAGGGCATCCTGTGCGGCCCAGAAGGCGCGCCCGTCGGCGTTGGACGTCAGCACGCGCAGTCGCACGCGACGGGCTCCGACCTGCTCGGACCAGTTCCGCACGGCGTACACCAACTGGGTACCGTATCCCTCCCGCCGGTTCTCGGGACGCACGTACAACTCGTCGAGGTACACCTCGGACGTATCTTCGTAGATGGGTGCAGGACCCCACTGGCGGGCGGAAGCAAACCCTGTAATCGTGCCGTCCTCGTCCTCTGCCACGTACAAACGGGCGGTCTCGTCCTCCAACCACATCGGGAAGTCGTTCTCCCACCGCTCCCGGGCATCGTCGGACATTCCGACCCGGTCGTCGAAGTCGGCCTGGAGGGCGAGAAGGTCACTCCACAGATCGCCAACCGCTTCCTGGTCGGCGGTCTGCACCTGACGCACATCCGGATGATCCATTACTGTCTACACTTCGTTACGGAAGAATAATAAGGAACAGGCACGGCCAATGGGAGCAATTCGGACTACGCGGGGCTGCCCACAGCGTCTACCGGGGCCGGAGTGAGACGCTCGTTTCGGGCCAACAGCTCCGCGTTCAGGACGGCCCCGCCCGCCGCCCCGCGCACCGTGTTGTGCGAGAGCAAGACGAACTTGACATCATTCACCGCGCACTCCTGAATGCGCCCCGCCGACACCGTCATACCGCCGCCCGCGTCCACGTGGCGCTGCGGCTGCGGTGCATCGGGCGCGTCGAGCACCTGAATGAAAGGGTCCGGGCGGCTCGGCAGCGGCTCGTCCGCCAGCGGGGACTGAAAGTTGCGGAGCACCTGCTCCACGTCGGCCGGCGTTACGTCCTCCTCGAAGCGCACGGACGTGCAGGCAAGGTGGCCGTCGCGAACCGACACTCGGTTGCACTGCGCGCTCACCGGAAGGTCGACCCACTCCACCGTGTCCCCGTCCAGCGTCCCGAGAATCTTCTGCGGCTCCGTTGCCATCTTGTCCTCCTCGCCCCCGATGTGGGGCACCACATTGCCCACAGCGTCCAGCGACGGCACGCCTGGGTAGCCGGCCCCCGACAGCGCCTGCAGCATCGTCACCTGCACGGCCTCCACCGTAAAGGCATCCATCAGCGGACGCAGTCCGCAGACGAGCCCCACGGTCGAACAGTTGGGATTGGTGACGACAAACCCGTCGCTGCCCCACTCCTGCTGGTCAATGAGGGCCGTGTGGTCCGGATTCACCTCCGGCAGCAGGAGCGGCACGTCATCCTGTAGCCGGTAGTTCTTGGCGTTCGAGATAACCGGGAATCCGGCCTCGGCAAAGCTTTTCTCGATCTCACCGGCCACCGACGAACTGAGTCCCGAAAAGACGAAGTCGCAGTCGAGGGCGTCCGGCTCCGTGGGTTTGACCTCCAAGTCCGCTACATGCTCCGGGATGGCGGAGCCGCTGAGCCAGTTCACGGCCTCGCGGTACGTCTGCCCGGCCGACCGTTCGGAAGCCGCTACCTCCGTGATCGTAAACCAGGGATGATCGGCCAGAAGTCGAATAAACGTTTGTCCGACGGCGCCGGTGGCCCCGAGGAGTCCTACACGAAAATCGGTCGCGTCCATGTCGTCGATTGGAGAGCGTCTTCGAAGGTACGCCGGAGAGAGACAGCGTTTTTGCACTGCAAAACCACGAGTTTTCCAACGGCGGTCAGTCCCGTACGTTCTTGACTCCACTGCGAAGATATCATTGTGCGCTTTGCCCACGACTCCATCGTCCTTGCCCGCTGCCGCGGTAGTTTCATCGTGCGCTCTTCCGTCAGCATAGCCGTTTTCAAAAGCATCATTCGTCACCCGCACGCGCTCATACGCCTCCACGACCCGTGCGCAAGCGATAGAAATGGGACAGTGCGCCTCTTGCACTGTCAACGCTAATTCTGTATACGGAAGGGAGGAAGGCAAACCGTCCGGGAGTGCTGATCGACGGACGATTCGTATTGCGTAATCCGTATTGCGTGAGGCCGCTTGTGCGTTACGCGGACTCCCGGGTCAGCAGTCACGAGTCACGTCTTCACGAATTAGATCGGGAGATACGTGCGGCACGAGCCAACGTGCACATTGACGATTGACGCTGCACTCTCCTCTCTCGCAAAAAACTGAACATGGGCTGTCTCCTGTCGAACGTTTGCGGGCCAGTCCCCATCAAACCTTTGTCGGCACCGGTTTCCGGTTCTCCGCGGATTTTGTAACTTACTTACTGCAGTCATTCCCTTCTCCCCGGACGCATTCCCCCATGGCATCTTCCGACGCCTCTCTTATCGACGGACGCGAGATTGCCCAGTCCGTTCGCGACGAAGTCTCACAGGCCATCGACGCGTGGACGACCGACCGTCGTCCCCCCTTCCTGACGGCCGTCCTGGTGGGCGACAACCCGGCCTCCAAGGCATACGTGCGCGGGAAGGAAAAGGACGCTGCCGAGGTGGGCATTGAGACCGAGACGCTACAGTTCGACGCCGACCTGCCGGAGGAGAAATTGCTCGGCACGGTCCGCGACCTCAACGACGACCCGTCGGTCGACGGCATTCTCGTCCAGCTTCCCCTCCCGGACCACATCGACGACCGCGGCGTGATCGACACCATCGACCCGGCCAAGGACGTCGACGGCTTCCACCCCGAAAACCTGGGCCGCGTGATGCGCGGCACCCCGTCGTTCATCCCCGCCACGCCGTACGGCATCGTGGAGATGCTGGATCGCTGCGACATCGATCCCGAGGGCATGGACGCCGTCATCGTGGGGCGCTCGAACATCGTGGGCAAGCCGCTCGCCAATCTGCTCATGCAGCGCGATCAGAACGCGACGGTTACCGTGTGCCACAGCCGCACCGAGGACCTGGCCGCCCACACACGCCGCGCCGACCTGCTGGTGGCCGCCCTCGGACAGGCCAACTTCATCGGCGCCGACATGGTGAGCAAGGCCACCGTCGTGATCGACGTGGGCATCAACCGCGTCGAGGACGATTCCACGGACCGCGGCTACCGGCTGGAGGGAGACGTCGACTTCGACGCTGTGCGGTCCAAGGCCTCCTGGATCACGCCCGTCCCCGGCGGCGTGGGCCTCATGACGCGGGCCATGCTTCTCAAAAACACGATGACCGCGGCCCGCCTTCAGGCCTCCGCGTAGTCCCGACAATCTCCCCAACGGTGGTGCTCCGCCATGCGCCCTCCTCAGTCCGTTCTCCGGTCGCAGTCCCAGCAATCGGTCCCGGCCGACACCACGGCGGTCGTGGACAGGGCCGTTGACCAGTTCAGCAATGCGTTCAGCGAGGCCCTGCACTTTTTTATCAACGGGGAATGGGAGGCCCTGTACAGCCACTTTTCTTCGGGCCTCGTGTACCTGACGGGCCTCTTTCTGGAGCGCGGCCTCCAGGCCCTCGCAGCCTTTCTGCTGCTCTACCTCATCTACCGCGGGCTCTCCACGACGCTGTTCCGCGTCCTCGATCGCAGCGAAAGCATCGAGCCGGGCCTGCAGAGCGTTCTTCTCAAAACCTTCCGCGTCATCACGCTGGTGTTCATCGGCACCATCGTGCTCGACCAGCTCGGCCTCAACGTGGCCGTGCTCGTCGGAGGTCTGAGTATTGCCGGTATTATCGCCGGTTTTGCGGCGCGCGACAGTCTGGAGAATTTCATCTCCGGCGTCACCGTCCTCGTCGACCAGCCTTTTCAGGTGGGCGACTACATCGAGATCGACGACGACTACGGCCAGGTCGACGAGATTACGCTCCGTTCCACCCGCATCCGCACCGTCCGCAACGAAATCATTGTCCGCCCGAACTCGCAGATGATCACGGAGCGGGTGGTCAACCACACGAAGCGCAACGTCCTGCGGGTCGACATTCCCTTCGGCATCGCCTACAAAGAATACCCCGAGGAGGCCCGCGAGGTGCTGCTGCCTCTGACCGAGCACGACGACCGAATTCTCTCCGAGCCCTCCCCCTCCGTGGTCGCCACGGCGATGGACGACTCCAGCGTCGACATGGTGCTCCGCTTCTACATCCGCGACCCGACCCAGGAGGTGCCCATCCGCTGGGAATACACCGAAAAGGTGCGGGAGGCCCTGCGCGAGGCCGACATTGAGATACCCTTCCCCCACCAGCAGCTCTTCCTGGACGAGGCGAAGGCGTTCGACGGCACAACGCTTCGGCCACAACCCGACAACGGCAGCTCCTCCGACCGGTGATACCGAATCCGGTTGAAGGATTCGGGGATGTAGGTGTGTGGGTATGAAAGCATCTACGTGTGTGCCACATACTTACCTGCAGACCCACTCCCACCCCGACAGCAGTCGGGACTGACGCACTCACCTACCCAACGGAGCCGCATGATCTCTGATTATACTGTCGCTGAGCTCCATTGTGGAGTTGGTGTAAGTCAGAAGCTGTTTGGCGGACGTTCTGTGACCTGCGACTTCGTGGTTCTTGCGCAAAACGCCTTCTGCATTGGAGATCTGAGATCTCCCCCCTGGCAGCGCCGCTAGAGGCAAGCACGCTTGCCAGGATCATTTGGGCGCCATTTTGCAGCGTCGCCCACTGTGTCTCGGCTGAACATCAATCCACCAAACAGCTTCTCAATCCTGCACCGTCACGACAATCGTCCGCTCGCGGGGCTTCACGTCGCACTCCAGGTGAAAGATCTGCTGCCACGTGCCCAGAATGGGGTCGCCGTCGCCCACCGGCACGGTGATCGACGGCCCGAGCGTGGTGGCCTGCACGTGCGAGTGCCCGCACCGATTCGTGAAGAGCTTTGTGAGATCTGTATCTGCTTTGGAGAAGCACGGTCTCTTTCCGTTCTCAAAGAGATCGAGATTTCGATCCGATCCTGGTAACTGCTCATGCGCGTTGTGGGTTGGGGGTTAGTGGGTTAGCGCGTTGGGCGTTGAGGCGTTGGGCGTTGGGATTATTCCGGTTCGTCCGCCGCGTCTTCGTCGCTCGCCCAGTTCCAGTTGCGGAGGGCCGAGAGCGTGTCGTGCGCCGTGAGGTCGTGCTGAAGGGGGGTGACGGACACGTAGCCCTCTTCCACCGCCGTCGTATCGGTCCGGTCGCCGTCGTCCAGGTCCACGAACGTGCCGGCGAGCCAGTAGTACTCGCGGTCGGCGGGATCGGTGCGCGTGTCGAAGCCCTCCTCCCACCGCGACCGCGCCTGCCGCGTCACGGCGACCCCCTGGATGCCTCCTTCGGGCTCATACGGCACGTTCACGTTCAGCAGCACCCCGTCCGGCAACCCCGACCGCAGCACGAGCCGTACGATGCGGCGTGCCCACCGCTCCGCCCCCGAAAAATCGTCCACGTCCCATTCGCACAGAGAGACCGCTACCGCGTCGAGCCCGAGGATGGAGGCCTCCGTCGCCGCACTCACCGTGCCCGAGTACAGCACGTTCACCGCCGTGTTCGGGCCGTCGTTGATGCCGCTCACGACGAGATCCGGCGTCTCCTCAAGCAACTCGTGGCAGGCGAGCTTTACCGCGTCGGTGGGCGTCCCGGTCACCGCCCAGGCCGGGATCGGACCCGCCTCGGTGGCAAACTCCACCTCGTGGGCTCGCACCGGGTCGCGCACCGTGATGGCGTGCCCCACGGCGCTCTGCTCCGACTCGGGCGCCACGACGACGAGATCGCCAAGGGGCGCAAGCGCATCGGCGAGGGCCTGAATGCCGGGGGCCCGGATGCCGTCGTCGTTGCAGAGAAGGATGCGGGGACGGTCGTCCGTGGAAGCGGTGTTCATCGGAAGATAGACAGGTCAGAAACGAAACGGCCCCGGGCCGAACAGCCGGGATGTTCTACGATCACTAATCCGTGAAAGCGGGACTCACAACCGCCGCTCCAGGCACACCATGCAGAGAAAAGGCGGCGTCCGCTGCACACAGGTCCCCTCATACAATACGCGCTCTGACCGGGGCGATCCAGATCGTCGGGGAAGAAGTAGTCCGACAGCTGTCGGAGTGCATCACGCGCCCTGAGTGTAAACGAAGAAGTGCCCTCGGGGTGCAATACGCCCCGTGCACACCGGCAGTCGGAACGGGTCTCCGCATTAGTAGCTTTCCGAGTCGTCGGGAAAGGCCCGACTGCGGACATCGTCCACGTAGTCGCCGATCGCGTCGGTGATGGTTTCCTCCAACTCAGCGTACCGGCGCACGAAGCGGGGATTGAAATCGGTCGAAAGGCCGAGCGCATCGTGCGACACCAGCACCTGCCCGTCCGTCGCGGCGCCGGCACCAATCCCGATCGTCGGGATCGACAGCGACGCCGTCACCTCCTTCGCCAAGTCGGCTGGAATTTTTTCGAGGACGATCGCAAAGCAGCCCGCGTCTTCGAGCCGTTTTGCATCCTCGCGCAGTTGCTCGGCCTCCGCCTCGTCCCGCGCCCGCACCTGGTAGGTCCCGAACTCGTAAATGCTCTGCGGGGTGAGGCCGAGGTGCCCCATTACCGGCACGCCCGACTCCACAATGCGCTGGATGGTAGCCACTACGGGCGCGCCCCCTTCCAGTTTGACCGCGTGGGCGCCCGCCTCCTTCATCATCCGAATGGCGGAGTGAAGGCCCTCCTTCTCATTGCCCTGATACGTCCCGAACGGAAGGTCCACTACCACCAGCGACCGGTCGATCCCCCGCACCACACACTGGGCGTGGTAGATCATGTGGTCGAGCGTCATCGGAAGCGTGGTCTCGTTTCCCGCCATCACGTTGGAGGCGGAATCGCCCACGAGCAGCACGTCGATGCCGGCCCGGTCGTAGAGCCGGGCGGAGGTGTAGTCGTAAGCCGTGAGGGCCGCGATGGGCACTCCGGCCTCTTTCATGTCCTGCACGGTCTGGGTCGTGACGCGGGGCACGTCCGCGGGGCCGGGGGGGGATGAGTCTGAGGCCATGGGATCGAACCGGGTGAACGAACTCATCTTGGAAAGGTAGGACACTCCGATTTCGTTCCGACGCCCAAATGACGGGACTGATCGGCCTCGCCCTAATCCGTCGGGTTCTGTGGACACCGGTCGTCCCCAAAAGGACACGATGCTCCCCCACCAGGCCGGCGGCGAGGCAGCACTGGACTACCGGCCTCCGCCCTGCGTGGGCGTAGCATTCGGCTCAACCGTCGGCGACGGCTCCTCGGTCGACTGTTGGAGCTCAATACCAAGCTGCTGAGCCACGTCCGGCGAGATATTCACGACGGCATCGCTTTTTTCCCTCACGTCGAGCAGTGCCTGACTGCGGAGCACGAGGTCCAAGTCTTTCTCCGCGGACACCGTCTCGATGGCGCTCTGCAGATCTTCCAGCAGCGGCTGCATCAGTTCCTGCTCTCGTTGGCGAATCTTCTGCTGCCGCTGCTGCTGTGACTTCTGCAGCTTCTGCTGTTGCTGCCGCAGCTCCTGTTGACGCTGCGAGCGCGCCGAGTCGGACAGCAGCGACTGCTGCTGCTGGTACTGCTGCATCTTCTTCCGAAGCTTCTTCCGCTCCTTCTTCAATTCCTGTTGCTGCTGGCGCGCTTCCTTCTGAAGCTTCCTCTGCACCTCCTTCATTTCCGGCATGTTGGCCAGAAGTGCCTCCTGGTTCGCATAGCCGATCCGCTGGCCGTGTGCGTCCGGAACGAGAGTAAATGCGACGAAGAGCACACCAGCCGCAAGCGAAGCAAGTCGAGTAGTCATAATCGAAAGTAGGATCTCGAAAGAAAACGTGTGTCAATCACTAAATCGAACGGTAGAAGCAAACTCCCCCCCTCCTACTGCTGACTTTGCTGATCGTCTTCCGATTCAACATTGATGCCGAGTTCGCGAAGCACTCGATCGCTGAGGTCGTGCTGCTTTTTCGCATACAGCAGTAGCGTTTCCCCCTTCTTGTCGATGACGTAGTCGTAGCCGCCCTCCGTCGCCACACTTTCGGTGGCTTTCAACACCCGTTCCTGGATGGGGCGCATGAGTTCCTGCTGGCGGCTGTACAGCTGCCCGTCCGGCCCAAAATACTTCTCCCGCAGTTGCTCAACCTCTTTCCGGGCCTGCTCGATCGCTTTCTTCTCGCGCTTGCGCTCCTCTTCGGTGTAGAGAAGCTTCCGTGCCTCGAATTCTTGCTCCAGCGACCGCACTTCTTTTTGCTTCTTCTGCACTTTCTGCCGCCACTGCTGCTCCAGCTTGTCGAGCTTCTGCTGTACCGTGGTGTACTCGGGCATATTCCTGAGCACATACTTCGTGTCGACGTACCCAATTTTCTGCTGCGCCCATCCGGTCCCTCCCCCAAGAACCGCCCAGAGGGCCCCGATCATAAGCATCCCCCGGAGCACACGACGGAACCAGCCCCTCAGCTGCAGACAGGACATACCGCTCATGATGAAATGGCTGATGGGAGCTGTGGCGAACGGATCGGGAGCCGGTGTGCAAAACTATCACTGCCCTCCGAGTGAGAACTGGAAGGTCCAGCTCGGCACTCCGCTCTGCCCGTCGTTGAGGGGCACGAAGCGATCAAAGTTGTACCCGTAGTTGAAATCAAGCTGTCCCACAATGGGTAGAAAGAGCTGCACCCCGATGCCCGCCGAGCGGTAGAGATTGGCAGGATTGTAGGTGTCGATGCCCCCCCAGGCCCCAGCAGCATCCAGGAAGAGGTACGGACGCGCCTGCAACTGACGCGACTCCGACGCCATCCAGCGGAGCTCCGCCGTGTACTTGTTCAGGATGCGCCCGCCGGCCGGCTCCAGACCGCCGCGATCGGTCCGCACCTTCGGCCCGATAACCCCGCGCGGATATCCGCGCATGTACACCGGGTCCGTCCCGAAGTTCAGGCCCTGATAGTCGAAGGCCGTGCCTCCAACCTCGAACCGCTCGAACCGTACCGGATCGCCGGTCAGCGTGCCGATGTACCCGAAGTTCGTGCCGACCCCGAACGAGAAGTTGTCGCCCAGCGGTACGTTCCAGTCGGTCTCCAGCTTCCACTTGTGGTACTGCTCGAAGCCGCCAAGCGGCGGGGCCACCTCGGCCGAGAGTAGCACCTTCGACCCCGACCGGGGGAAACGCGGATTACTGATCGAGTTTCGCGTCAGCGACTGTCGAAGACTGATACTCTGACTCTGCCCGACAGGGATATTCGCGAACAGCCCCACGTTGCGGCGGGAGCCCGACTCCGCAATGAAGCCCTGATTGTCATACAACTGATACTCGACCTGCGTCCCCGTCTCGAACTTGTCGTCCGGCCAGTCGAGGCGCTGCCGCACAAAGAAGGAGCTGCTGAAATTCTGGAAGAGTCCATCCTGCACGCTCCGCCCGCCGAAGAAGCTGCGCGTATAGCGGGAGTACGAGAGCGATCCGCCGATCGGGGTGGGCCGCCCTCGGAACCACGGCTCCGTGAAGGAGAGCGAGTAGTTCTGATAAAAGCGCCCATTGGTGCGTACGTTGATGCTCAACTTTTGCCCGTCACCCGTCGGGAGTGGCTGCCAAGCATCGGCGTTGAAGAAGTTCTGAGCCGAGAAGTTTTTAAACTTGAGTCCAAGCTGAAGCACGATCCCGAACTGCCCGAAGGTCCCGGAGAGCGAAAGCTCGTCACTTCCCGTCTCCTCCACGCTGTACGTGAGGTCGGCCACCTTCTTCTGCTCGTCCACGTCGATCTCCGGCCCGCCCTTCAACGACTGTTTGCTGAAGTAGCTGAGCTGACTCAGCCGCCGGATCGACTCCTGGATCGAGCTCCGGCTAAAGCGCTCACCGGGCACGGTGTAGAGCTCCCGGCGGATGACGTAGTCGTTGGTTTTCGTGTTTCCGGCAATCGTGATTTCGCCGAACTCGTAAATCTCTCCTTCGCGCACATCCAATGCGACATCGACCGAGTCGTCCGCCACCACCCGGACGGACGGTTCGACCTGCGCCCGCATGTATCCGCGGTTCATATAAAGGCCACGGACGTCAGTGCCCTTCTTGTTGGCGAGGATATTCTTGTTCATCGCAACGGCATCGAATACTTCTCCCTCCTCAATCCCCAGTCGCGCCGTAAGCTTCTTGTCGGGAAAGACTGTGTTGCCCTTCCACGAGATGTTACGCACGTAGTACTGGTCGCCTTCTTTCACCGTCACATCGACCCCGATGCCCTCGTCGGACACGTAGTAGACGGAATCCGACACGATGCGGGCGTTGTAGTACCCGTGCTGCCGGTAGTGATCGACAACCTTCTCCAGATCCTTCTCGTAGGCGTCCTTCTTGAACTTCTCCCCCTTCCAGAAGCGCCACCAGCGGTTCTCGCGCGTCTCCTCCATCGCGCCCCGCAGTTTCCCGTCGTCGAAGGTTTCGTTTCCGGCGAACCGGATGCGCTCGACTTCTACCTCCTTATTGCGATCCACGTTGAAGGTCAGTGCCACGTTACCGTCGGACTGCTCGGTGCGCTTCACCTTCACCTTCGTTCGGAGGTGGCCTTTGTCTCCGTAGAAGTCTTTGATGACCTGCCTCGTCCGCGCCACATCGGCAGGGCGCACGGGCCGTCCCGTCGTCAGCGGAATCTTCTCTTTCAGGTCGTCCTCGTGGCGTCCCTTGATGCCCTCCAACGAATAGTTCGCGAGCGTCGGCTCCGGCGTTACCTCGATCACGAGGCTGACCTTGTTGCCCTGTTGGTTTTCCCGATGAATGGCGACGTCCGAAAACAGCCCGGTCTCGTAGATGGCACGGATGGCGTCGGCGATCTTGCTGCCCGAGGGCAGGGTGACGGTCTCGCCCGTGGACAACCCGCTCGACTGAATCACGAACTGTCGGGTCCGCTGCTTCTCGGCCCCGTCCACCCGAATGTTTTTGATCATGTAGGTCGGCGGACCGCCCGAGGCCATCCCTCCCGACACCTGAGCGTGAAGAGGGCTCGCTCCGCCCAGCAGACTAATGAGAAGCGCGAACACACACGTCGAGCGCATGCCAGTGAACACTTGATGAGGAAAACGCACGCGGACGCTCCAGATAAATAAGTGCGGGCGTCAAACCGCCCCTGGAACAGGCAGTTTCCGTCGTCTCTTGAACCGTCTCCGTCGGAACGCGCCTTCCCCGAGAATTATTCTTCTAGCGTCGGCGCTCTCACGTGCGGATCGGCAAAATTCGTCGAAATCCGGGGGGGCGAGGCTTCAATGGGGCTCGGAAGCGGAGGTGAGGATCCTTATCAAAGCGGCCGCCTACACGTCGTTCGACGCCTCCTCGTATGCCGCCTGCGCGACGCGGCCGTACCGCCGGTCGCGGTCCTGGAAGCTGCGAATCGCTTCGTACAACTGATCCCGCCGGAATTCCGGCCAGTACTGCTCGGTGATAAACAACTCAGTGTAGGCGCACTGCCAGAGCAGAAAGTTGGAAAGTCGGTACTCTCCGCCGGTCCGAATCAGCAGGTCGGGATCCGGCATGCCAGCGGTGTCGAGCTGTGCCTCAATCACCGAGTCGTCGATGTCCTCGGGCTGGAGATTTCCCTGCTGCACCTTCTGGGCCAGCGCCTGCATGGCCTGCACCAGCTCCGAGCGGCCGCTGTAGGACAGGGCCAGCGTCAGGCTCATTCGGTCGTTGTCCGCCGTATCGGCCTTCGTCTGCTTCAGGGCCTTCTGGCACGCCGGCGGCAGCTCGCTCAGGTCCCCGATCGTCCGAAGCCGGATATCGTTCTCCATGAGCGTCTCCTTCTCCTCCTGAACAGTGTGGATGAGCAACTCCATCAACGCATCCACCTCCGCGTCGGGCCGCTCCCAGTTTTCGGTGCTAAAGGTGTAGAGCGTGAGGTACTCGACCCCGATCTCCGCACACGCTTCGGTCACCTCCCGCACCGAGGTCACCCCCTCGTGGTGCCCCATGAACCGGGCCTTTTCACGCCGCTGCGCCCAGCGGCCATTGCCGTCCATGATGCAGGCAATGTGCGATGGAAGCTCCCCGCGCTCCTCGAGGGCGCGCTGCTTCTCATCGTCGGGCGTGGACGATGCTCCTGAGGACCCATTCGTGGAGACCCCATTCGTAAACGATCCGGAAGAACTCATGGCGTCAGTCAAATCCGACCAGCGTGAGACGCAGGCGGAGGACCCCGGGGCGCCCTCCCCAGATCCCGTCCGCCGTAAGTGGTAGTAGGGAAACGCTCGTGCAAAGCAATGCCCGAAAGAGCGCCCCAGTAGAAGGCCTCGCCTGCCTTCCAGCAGGATCGGCAGGTGCCCAAAGACGACCCTTCGGCACATCGGCCAATCTCGCGAAAGCACACTCCCGACTCCACGAATGCCCTGTTGAGGCCTCTAGACTGATTCGTAACAATTTGGCTGAAAGTTCCCTACTGCCCCGTGCATCTTCGTCGATTGACGACGAAGAATCGTCGATTGACGACGAAGAATCGGAATCCGTATCCGCTCTCCCCCCTTCGCCGTGCGAGATGGACGCCGATATGCAAGCGTGGACCGTCTCTCCCACCGTTACGGCCGTGCGGCCCTATAGTCGCAGAATGTCGTTGAAGATGAGGAACGCCATAAAGCCGAGCAGCAGGATCATGCCCACCTGTTGCGCCACCATCCGCACACGGACGGACGGCGGTCGACGCGTCACAAGCTCGTAGAGCAGAAAGAGCAGCTGTCCTCCGTCAAGCGCCGGAATCGGCAGGATGTTCATGATGGCAAGCGTCACCGAAAGAATGGCGACGACACGCCAGAATACAGCCGGCCCGGCAGCCGCGGCATCGCTCGTCACCTTCGCAATCATCACGGGCCCGCCCAGACTCTGCCGAAAGTCGTCCCGTCCGGTAATCACACGCTTGAGCGTCACAGCGATGCTCCGGGTGTTCTGCCAGACGGCCTGCACGCCGCCCACGAGCGCCTCACCCGGCCCGTACTTCACCTTCTGAATGCCGAACTCGTCGTAGAGCATCTGCTTGGTGGCGGGGGTCGCCCCGGGGCTCTGCACGCCTAGCAAGTAGCGGTCTCGCTCTTTATCGTACATCGGAGGAGCCGACGCCTCAAACACGATGCCCGTGTCCGTCCGGCGCACGATGCGGGCCGGACTCGACACCGTGTCGGCCGTCGCCATCGAGTCGGGCCGCCGCCACCGGAACGAGACGGGATTCCCCTCGGTCTCCTGAATCAGATCGCTCATCTCCGGCCAGAACCGCACTGTGTCCGCGCTAATCGCCAGAATGCGATCCCCGGGCCGGATGCCAATCGAGTCCGCTGGACTTCCCTGTTGCACCCCGCCGATGAGGGGCGGCAAATATCCAACCCCGAAGCCGCGATTGTTCTTGTTCTGCGCCCGACTGAGCTTGGTAATGATGTCGGGGGGGCCGACCAGCCGCTTCGTCTGCCCGTCGCGCCGCACCGTCACGGTTAGCGTGTCTGCCGTCACGAGGGACGATGAGCCGATCTGCTCGAAGCGCTCAAACGTCTTGCCGTTCACCTCCAGGATGTGATCTCCTGTGCGGAGCCCCATGTCGTGGGCCACCGATTCCTCCTGCACGTACACCTGCTCGATGTTCTGCGCTGGGATGTAGGTCTCGCCCTCCGCCCAGCGAATGCCGCCGAAAATGAGAATCGCCAGGAAGACGTTAAAAATGACGCCGGCACTGATCACGATGATGCGCTGCCACACCGGCTTGGCCCGAAACTCCCACGGCTCGGGCTCCTTCTCGACGTGGTCGGTGTCCATGCTCTCGTCGATCATGCCGCTGATCTTGACGTAGCCCCCGAGGGGCGTCGCCCCCACCGCGTACTCCGTATCCCCGTAGTGGCGCCCGAAGATCGTGGGCGGAAAGCCCACCGAGAAACGTTCGACGCGCATCCCGAAGTACTTGGCCGTCAGGAAGTGGCCGAGTTCGTGGACGAACACCAGAATGGTGATCGCCAGCAGCACCCAGAGCGTCGACGTGAGAATACTCAGCAGAACGTCCATACGAACAAAAGACAATCACCAGTGAGGAGCCGATGCGACAGACGACCCCGGCGAATACGGACTGTTCAATTTGACGGTGCGGCAGCGAGTTCCTGGACGTGGCGCCGGGCGGCCCGGTCTGCCGCCGCAACCTCGTCAAGTGTCGGCGAAACTGTGTGCGAGTGGGCCGCTAGGGCCTGCTCAATACAGCGGGGAATGTCCAGAAACGAAATGTGTTCGTCCAGAAATCGATCGACCGCCGCCTCATTGGCCGCATTCAGCACAGCCGGGGCCGTCCCGCCTGTGTCAAGAGCCTCGAAGGCCAGTCGTAGACAGGGGAACTTGTCGGTGTCCGGCCGCTCGAAGTCGAGCCGCGTCACCTCTCCCCAGTCCAGCCGCTCGTGCGGCGCCGCCCATCGGTCCGGAACGCTCAGCGCGTACTGGATCGGCACCTTCATATCGGGCACCCCAAGCTGTGCCTTGACCGCGCCGTCGGTGAACATCACCATCGAGTGCACGATGGACTGCGGGTGTACCAGCACGCGGACCTGGTCCACCTCCAAATCGAAGAGCCACTTCGCCTCGATAACTTCAAGCCCCTTGTTCATCATTGTGGCGGAGTCGATGGTGATTTTCGGTCCCATCGACCAGTTGGGGTGATCCAGCGCCTCGTCGACTGTGATCTCCCTGAAAGTATCAGCCGCCCGGGTGCGAAACGGACCGCCGGACGCCGTGAGCACCACCTCCTCGACACTCTGCGCCGACTCCCCCACCAGACACTGGAGGATGGCCGAGTGCTCACTATCGACGGGCAACAGGCGGGCGTCGTCGTGGGCCTCCAGCGTGTCCTGCACGAGTGCCCCGCCCACGACCATCGTTTCCTTGTTGGCAAGCGCCACTGTTTTTCCGGCCTTCAAGGCCGCGAGCACCGGGCGCAGACCGGCGAAGCCAACGACGGCCGCCATCACCACGTCCAGGTCCGCCCGCGTAGCCGTCTTACAGAGGCCGTCCTCTCCAACCTGTACGTCCACCGCGTCCGCAACCCCGTCGAGCCGGTCGCGCAACTCTTCGGCGGCGGCGTCCGTGCCCACCGCCACCGTCGCAGGCCGAAACTCCCGCACCTGCTCGGCGAGCAGTTCCACGTTGGCCCCGCAAGTGAGCGCCCGCACGTCGAACCGATCCGGAAAGAGGCGCACGACCTCCAGGGTCTGCGTGCCGATCGATCCTGTGGAACCAAGAATGGAAAGCCCGCGCGGACCGTCCGGCGACGGCGAAGACGAAGAAGAGAGAGTCATGAAGGTGTAGCACCAAAAGACAATCAGCGTAAACAGTCGCTCCTGGAAACGCGCCCCGACAGGGCATCGTACGAATCATCTCTGCGGTGATTCCAACCGGACTGTGTTCATGCAACTGGGCTCAAATGCATTGAGGCATGCGGGCCTCGCGGAGCGTGCACGAACTGCCCCTCCCGCTCAGGGTCCCCTACACAGTCCACCCGCCCCCTGCTCTTCTTCTCACCGAACCGTTTCCCCGTGCAGCGACACGCGTACATCGGATTCCGGACCGGCCCGCTCGTGCTGGTCCTCGCAACAGTCCTGGTGGGCACTGTGATCGGGGGTGTCGGGCCCGTCCACGCTCAGGTGCAGGACAGCACGGAGCTCAGACGGTTCCGGCGGGCCGACTCGTACCTGGAGAGCGGCCAATACGGAGACGCCATCCGCATCCTGGAAGGGCTCTACGCGGAATCGCCGGATAATTCATCGTTCTATCGGAAGTTGAAGGACGCGTACGAGAGCGTCAAGCGCTACGACGATGCGTTGCGCCTCGTCGAAGGCCGCCTCTCCCGAAAACAAACCCCGTCTCTCTTGTCTGAGAAGGCCCGTCTTCTGCATGAGCAGGGCAACAAGCAGGCCGCCGACAGCACGTGGACGCAGGCCATCAACCTGGCCCCCAACCGTACCACCACGTACCGCATCGTCTATCAGACGCTCATCGACATTCGCCGCTTCAAGCGCGCTATCGAGGTACTCCAGAAGGCCCGCGAGCGCCTGGACGATTCCTCCCTCTTCCGCCTCGAACTGGCGTACCTGTACGGCCTCGACGGCCAACACCGCAAGGCCATGCGCGAGTACGTAACGCTGCTGGAAAACAATCCCGACCGGTTCACAATCGTTCGGGGGCGCCTACAGTCTTTTGTGGAGCGAGACAAAGGCATTGAGGCCAGCATCGACGTGCTCAAACAAGCCGTGGAGCAAAATACAGGGAGCACCGTCTTCCGCGAGTTGCTGGCCTGGCTGTACATGTCCACCGACCGGTACGACGCGGCCTACGACGTGTACCGGGCTCTCGATCATCTTCAACAAAAGAAGGGCAAGACACTATACAAATTTGGCCGGAAGGCGGCCGACGCCGACCGGTACTCCGTCGCCACGACAGCGTTCGAGACCATCCTGAAGAAGTATCCGGGCTCCAACATCGCTCCCAGCACCCAGAAGGCCCTGGGCGACACGTACCGGCGCTGGGCCGCTTCTCAGTCGAGTGCCGCCGCGGACTCGTCATCCCGGTACGCGGCGGCCCGCAGTGCCTACAAGACGTTTCTGGGAAAACACCCGTCGCACGACGCCGTTCCCGCCGTCCTGTCGCGGCTCGGAACGCTTCAGCTCAACGTGTACCGGAACTTCGACACGGCCGAGGCCACTCTTAAAACAGTAGTCGAACGCCATTCCGACACCGAGGCAGCGGACGAGGCCCGCTACGACCTCGGGCGCATCGCATTGCTTCGGGGCAACCTGGAACAAGCCCGCCTCCTGTTCTCTCGTCTCGCCGATCGACTGCGAAGCGGAGCCCTCGCCGACCAGGCCCGATTTGAACTAGCACTCCTTCAGTTTTACCAGGGCCGGTTCGACGCCGCCACGGTCCAGGCGAAGGCGACCAGCGCCAACACGTCGTCGGACGTGGCCAACGACGCCATCGAGCTGCGCACGCTGATTCAGCAGAACCAAGGCCCGGACTCGTTGAACACGCCCCTTCGGACCCACGCCCGCGCCCGACTGGCACTTCGTCAACACGACTACGAGGTCGCCGGTACGCGCCTCGATTCACTGCTACAGGCGTACGGGTCCCATTCTCTGGCCGACGATGCCCACTTCCGTCGGGCGGAGGTGTACCTGGCACGGGGCGACACGAGTCGCGCTCTCCAGCAGTACGAGACCCTTCCTAAGCAACACCCACGCAGCCCGTACGCCGACCGCAGCCTCTTCCGGCTCGGCACCCTCTACGAAGCCCAGGGCAAAACCGACCGGGCCGTCACGCTCTACGATCGGCTGCTCACGAAGTACCCGAGCTCCCTGCTGACCACCGACGCCCGCACTCGCCTCCGCTCTCTCCGCCGTTCCCGCAGTTAACCGGACCCGTCATGCCGCGTCGCACGCTCTCGTTTATTCTTCTCGTCCTGCTCGTTGCTGGAAGCGGCCTCTCGGGGCCCAGCGCCGCGCAGGAGCTATTGGTCCCCATGGACGAGACGCAAACCGACCACCTCAAAGCCTACGGCGCCATCTACGGGGCCCTCGACAACGGGCAGAAGGTCGACTGGCTGCTCAACTACCGGGGCGGTTCCTTCCTCACTCGCGCCACACCCGCCGTGACCCAGGAGCTTCGAACGCGCGGCGTGACGTTTAAGACGATCGGCGGCGCCGCGGCCTCCAAGATTCTCTCCAAGGTGGAAGCCGACGGCAGCAACAAGGCCGTCGTTCCGCTCGAAAAAGCCCCGAAGATCGCGGTGTACGCCCCCAGCGGCGCGGTCCCCTGGGACGACGCGGTGCGACTCGCCCTCAACTACGCCGACGTTCCCCACGACATCATCTACGACGACGCCGTCCTCGACGGCAAGCTCGACCAGTACGACTGGCTTCATCTCCACCACGAAGACTTTACCGGGCAATTCGGCAAGTTCATCCGCTACCGCAACGAGCCCTGGTACATCAAAAAGCAAGAAAACGCCCGTGAACTTGCGCGGAAGCACGGGTACGAGAAAGTGAGCCAGCTCAAGCTGGCCGTTACCAAGCGCATCCGCGCTTACGTATCGGGAGGCGGCTTCTTGTTCTCGATGTGCTCCGGCACCGAAACATTCGACATCGCCCTTGCCGCCCGAAAGACGGACATTGTCCCGAAGCCGTACGACGGCGACCCGGTAGATCCCAATGCGCCGAAGAAGCTGGACTACGGCCCAACGCTCGCCTTTACGAACTTTCGGCCCAACCTGAACGCGCAAGAGTACGCGCACTCGGACATCGACGCCGGCCTGCCGCCTGAAACGATTCGGGACCCCTCGCTCGACTACTTTACACTCTTCGACTTCAGCGCCAAGTGGGACCCGGTGCCGTCCATGCTCACGCAAAACCACGTCGCGACGGTAAAGGGCTTCGTGGGCCAGACAACATCGTTCAACAACAAGGTACTCAAGGAAAATGTCACCGTGTTGGCCAAACCCCCTGACCGGAAGCAGGTCCGATATATCCACGGCACCCTCGGGCAGGGCACCTTCACCTTTTACGCCGGTCATGACCCCGAGGACTACCAGCACTTCGTGGGCGATCCGCCGACGGACCTGTCCCTGCATCCCAACTCGCCGGGATACCGCCTTATTCTCAACAACATCCTCTTCCCCGCCGCCAAAAAGAAAAAGCGGAAAACCTAACTACTGCCGCTTATCATTTTCTCATTTGTCATTTTTCCAGTTCTCCGCCTTTCTGATCTTCCTCCCGATTCACTTTACACCTTCTCACCTTTCCATCTCCACACCTGAATGCCAACCTCAAAGCCCGTATCGGCGTCGACCTGCAAGATGACCGAGATCGTGTTGCCGAACGACACCAACGGTCTCGGCAACATGATGGGCGGTCGCCTGCTGCACCTGATGGACAAGTGCGCCGCCATCTCGGCCCAGCGCCACGCCAACCGGGTCTGCGTCACCGCCTCGGTGGACAACGTCGAGTTTCAATCGGCCATCGAGGAAGGGGAAGTCGTCGTCGTGGAAAGCCGGATCAACCGGGCGTTCGATACGTCGATGGAGGTGGAACTCAACGTACAGGCCGAGAATCCGCGGACGGAGACCCAGCGCACATGCAATCGTGCCTTCTACACGTTCGTGGCCCTGGACGACGACGGCACACCCGTCGAGGTCCCGGCCATCACCCCGGAGACGGACGCGGAGCGGCAGCGGTACGAGGCCGCCGCCAAGCGCCGCGACGTCCGCCTCGTGCTCGCGGGACGAAAAAACCTGCAGGACGCCACGACCCTGAAGGATGACATGTTTTCTGCCCTCCAGTCCTCATCTTCCTCGACGTGACCCCCGTTGCCGCCCCCCTTCCGCGGGATGTGTCCTGCGTCGTGATCGGCGCGATCCTCACGCTGAGCACCGCGATCTGGGGCCCTGGATCGACCTACGCCCAGCGTGAACCGGGCTCCCTTACGGTGGGGGCGCAGGCCGGGCACACGAGCGGCCTCACCGTCAAGCTCTACCGCCGCCCGAGCACGGCCTATGAGGCGTTGCTCACCTTCGACGGCGAGGGGTTGATCCAACTCGGCCTGTTCCGCGTTCGGGAGCAGCCCGTCCCCCCGGACACTCTGGTGCACGCTTTTTACGGCCCCGGTGTCCTGGTCGGCGAACGCGAACTGACCACCGGTCCGACCCCGGAGGTGGCGGTCGGCGGCAAAGTGGGCATCAACTTCTATTCCGGTCGCTTCGAGGTATTCGTGCACGCCACCCCGGCCACGCGCGTGCATCCGAACCTCGCCCCCACGGTCGGTGGCGGGTTCGGTCTCCGGTACGACCTGTATCGCCCGTAACTCCCTGCTTCGCTCCTCCCGATGCCCGAGCTCCCGGACGACTTTCCACTCTCGCGCTCACCGCTGCCGCCCTGCGTCCTCGTCACGGGCGCCAACGGCCTGCTCGGCCAAGCCCTCCTCCACCGGCTGGCTGCCACCGACTCCAAGGTGCTGGCCACCGCCCGCGACGACGCCCTCCGCCCCTCTGTGGATTGCGACTATCAGCCGATGGACGTGACCGACCCCGACGCGGTGTCCACCGTCTTCGAGGACGCCGACCCGGACGTGGTGGTCAACTGCGCAGCCCTGTCCGACATCGGTACGTGCAACGAGCACAGAAACGAGGCCTGGGCCACTAACGCCCGCGCCGTGAAACGGCTCGCCAAACGCTGCAAAGAGCACCGGGCCCACCTCATTCAAATCTCCACCGACTTCGTGTTCAACGGCAAGCGCGGCCCCTACGACGAGGAGGCCCGCCCCGACCCCGTAAACTACTACGGGCGCACCAAGCTGGCCGCCGAGAACGCCATCCGGGAGGTCGGCATCTCCGACTGGACCGTCGTGCGCACCGTGCTGCTTTACGGCACTGGCACCGATCTCTCCCGCACCAACATTGTGCAGTGGATGATGGAAGAACTGGCGGCGGGCGAGACCATCCACGTGGTCACCGACCAGCACCGCACCCCCACCTACGCCCCCGACCTCGCCGACGGCATCGCCCGCGTCATCGAGCGCGACGCCACCGGCATCTACCACATCTCCGGGCGCGAGATGGTCACCATTCACGAACTCGCCGAGACGGTGGCCAACGTGTTCGGCTTCGACTCGTCGCTCGTCGATCCGGTGCCCAGCAGCTACTTCGACGACGCCGTCGAGCGTCCCCCGAAGACGGGGTTCTTGATTCTGAAGGCCGAGTCGGAGCTCGGCTACGATCCACACTCGCTGAAAACAGGGCTCCGTGCCGTCGGCCGCACACTGGGACTCGACCCTGCCTCGTAAACTCGTTTCCGGCCTGCCACGGCACGGCCGCCTGCACGCCCCGCGTCCTCCAGCCGGGACCAGCAGCGGGAACCCCCCTCTTCTCCAAAAACATGCCCTCTCACTCGAAGCTCTTCGCGTCGGAGTTTTCGATGTAGTCCACGAACTTCTTGGCGCGCTCGTAGAAAAGGTTGGACTGTTTCCGGGAAGGCTCTTCCTCGAAGTACTTTTCCGCGGCCCAGATTGCTGCTTCACGCTTTAACCCTTCTCGGTCCGATATCTCCGCGTCGAAAGAGCTGTCAATGTCCACATACAACAGATGTCCTTCGTCAATCTCTTCGATGAAGGCCTCTATCGCTTCCTCTTCGTTGTAGTACCCTCTTTTCTTAATGTTGTCGATAACTAACATAGAAAACATAGAAGTGGACACCCTTATAAACTTATTCAAATCAAACTTGCACCCTACGGTGAAGAACACCTTCTTAATTTCTATATAGCGTTTGTTTATAATTTCGGTGCTCCGTTCAACCGTATTTGCAAGATTTCGCGCCTGGGTCTCTGAGAGATTTTCGTCACTGAAAAACTTAAGCATATTGAATTCTTTCTTTATTATCTCCCATCAATTTTTCACAGACGCAAATTTTTCTGCTCATATGGATCGTCGGTAAGAGATATTGAAGAGAGGGCAGTCCGTTCCGACGCCCGAGCTCCCTGATAGACGCACCGGCGGGCACACATTCATGCAATGTAACGACCGCCTCGGTCCTCCCCGGATCTTCGAATGGAGTTCAGAGTCCGCGGATGGGACCGGTCGCCGCCCTTCCTATTTTATAATCAACTACACCATCTTCTGCCCGATTGCCCGCTTGCTCCATGCTTGACATCGAGACCGTTCGCTCCCACCCGCAGCGCGTGAAGGAGGCCGTCCGGGCCAAGTACGCCGGGTCGCCGGACGAGATCGACGATCTCCTCGATAGGGTCGACGAGCTGCTGGAGGTGGACGAGGCGCGTCGTTCCCACATCACCGAGATGCAGGAAAAGCAGTCGCGCCAAAACGACCTCTCGTCGGAGATCGGCAAGCTGAAGCGGGAGGGCAAAGACGACGAGGCAGAAAAACGCATCGAACAGACGAGCGAATTGAAGGAGGAGATCGACGCGCTCAACGAGAAGGTCGAAGCCGCGGAAACGAGACAGCGCGAACTGCTGCTGGCCCTGCCCAACATTCCCCACTCCAGCGTGCCGGTGGGGGCGACCGAAGAAGACAACGAGATCGAGGAAACCGTCGGTGACAAGCCGTCCTTCGACTCCGAGCCGCACCCGCACTGGGAGCTCACCGACCAACATGACCTCGTGGACTTCGAGCGCGGCGCAAAGGTCACAGGCAGCGGGTTTCCCTTCTACACCGGACGCGGCGCCCGCCTGCAGCGCGCCCTGCTCAACTTTTTCCTTGACCGCGCTCGCGACCGCGGCTATCAGGAGATGCAGGCGCCCCTCTTCGTCAATCCGGAGAGTGCTGAGGGCACCGGTCAACTCCCGGACAAAGAAGGACTCATGTACAAAATCAAGGAATCCAGTCCGGAAGACGTAGAAGACGAGATCACCAATCGGCTGTTGAAACGAGAGGAATCTCCAAACGGCGAGGCGGAGGTACGCCGGGAAGTGCGATCAATGATCAATGATTTAATGGAAGGGGACTTCTATCCCATCCCCACCGCCGAAGTCCCGCTCACCAATTTCCACCGCGATGAGATTATCGACGGCGACGACCTGCCGCTCAAGTACTGCGGCTACACGCCGTGCTGGCGCCGCGAGGCCGGCAGCTACGGGGCCGACGTGCGCGGCCTGAACCGGCTGCACCAGTTCGACAAGGTGGAGCTCGTCCACATCGTCCACCCGGACGAGAGCTACCGCGCCCTCGACACGCTGCTCCGCGACGCCGAGAGTGCCCTCGAAGCCCTCGGGCTCCCGTATCGCCGCCTGCTCATGTGCACCGGCGACATGGGCTTCACGCAGGCCTTCAAGTACGATCTGGAGGTGTGGAGCGCCGGGCAGGAGCGGTGGCTGGAGGTCTCCTCGATTTCGAACTTCGAGGCCTTCCAGGCCCGCCGCATGCAGATCCGCTACCGACCGGAACCGGAAGCCAAACCGCGGCTCGTCCATACGCTGAACGGGAGCGGTCTCGCCTTCCCCCGCATCCTGGCGGCCCTCCTCGAAAACAACCAGCAGCCCGACGGCACCATCGAGCTGCCGGACGTACTGCACTCGTACACAGGCTTCGCCCAGATCGAGTAGGCGCTCATGTCCGAGGCTCGTTTCCGTCATCGACGCTCTCAACACCGCTTTCTCATTTCCCTCTTCCATGGTTTCTTCCGTCGAATACGAGCGTGGGGATGCCCGCGACGATGCTCTTTCCGTCGAGGACGGGTCTGCCGCCCTCGACGTGGACGAGGCGCCGCTCGATCCGGCGCTGTTCACCCTCTCGTCCGATCAGTACTGGAACTGGCTCACCGTGCTGATGCAACGGTACAACGCCCGGATCACGGCGTCGAACTTTCTGATTAGCATCGTGATGCTTGTCGTCACGATCCTGTTCTGGATGGAGTTTCGGTAGGTCGGTTCTCACCTCCCCGTCTATCGCGGTCCTGATCTCACTCATCGAAGCGTCTCCCCGACAATCGTTTCCGTATGGAACATCAGTCGTTCGACCTCCTCTGGCTCCCGGAACCGCTCGACCGCTGCCTTCACGACGACACCGACCTGCATCTCCACGATGCCGAACTGGCCCTCGTGGTCGGCGAGTACGCGCCGGCGTACGTAGTGCGGCTGGCCCACTGCCCGACCTGCGGCCAGTGGTACGGATTGCTGCCGGTGCTGGAGGAAATCTTGGCGGACGCCGACCTGACGGCCGAAACCGTAGAGACCTTCGAGGTCGAGGAAGAGCGTACATCGGCCGGGGTGTACCTCGACGCCCGCACGGTACCCTGGGCTACGTTCGGGGAACAGATGGCCTCCCTCCAGGCGGCTCAGGACCAACCCACCCCGACAGTCGAGGAGATCGCCGATCTGGATCCCTCCCCGATCACGTGGGAGGTGACGCAAGGACCTGCGGCCTGGATCGGCGACGAGGACGAAGCGCCGACCCTCAGCTACGTCGCCCTCGTCCACGGCCCCAACCTCGTCCGCAGCATCGACATTCAGATGGAACGCGCGTTCGAGGCCGATGAGTTGGCCGCCCTGATCCGGCGGGCCGCCGGGGTCCCACAGCCGCCCGGACAACCGGTCCGCCCCCGCACCGTCCGCCTCAACGACGAGGCTCCGGCGGAGGCCCTCCGGTCAGCCCTCGCCCCGATGGACATCGACGTGGGGGTCGACGACACGCCGCTGGCGGACGAGGCGCTGACCGACTTGACCGAAACGCTGTCCGGCGAGGCCTTCGGCTCGCCCGTCTTCCAGGACATCGAGGACGCCCCCCTCGCCGACTTCTTCGAAAGTGCCACCCGATTCTACGAGGCCGCCCCCTGGACCCGCACCGAAGGCGACCGCTTCCTAGGCGTCCAGATCGACAACTCCCCCTGGTTCTTCGTCAACGTGATGGGGCAGATGGAAGAAGATCCCGGCCTCAGCGTCTTCGACGACTGGCTCACCGTCTGTCGGTTCGTCCACAATCAACGAGCTCCCTCCGTCCTCGACGACCTCGCCGACTTGATTGGCGAGGAGCCTCCCCCTGAGCTGGAGTCGTCCTCCGTCGACGGTCCCTTCGAGGCCGCCGGGGCCATGGAGGGCCTCACCCTGCACGCCCTCGACGAACTGCATCCCGCCGACGCCGAGCACCTGCTCCAGTCCGACCTCGATCCGCCCGTCGGTGACTTCTACCCGGCCCCCCGCCGCTATGATGCCCGCCGCGGCCCCGTGGCCCCCACCCCCCCCTCGACACATACCGCCGCGTGATGGAGGCGATACTCATTGCCCTGGAGCGGCGCCGGGCCACGCCGGTCACCAGCATCAAGACCACCCTCGACATCGACAATGCCGAGGTGTCGCTCCGATACCCGTCCGAGGGCACCGAACGCCCGTACGATGGGCCGCCCGGCTACCGCCTGCTCGTGCACGGCGGAGACGACGGCGCCCACGATCCGTCCCGAATTCCCCCCGGCACGACGCTCGTCATCGAGGCGCCGGCGACTGCCCTCGTCAAAGACATCGCCAGGGCCGTCAAGAACACCAACGAGCGCTTCTACGAGTTTTCCGTCTACGAAGGCGACATCGGGCCCTGGGACGACCGCGACAGCCGCCGCAACCCGTCGCCCCGGGTGGCCGACCTTCTCGACCTCGACGAACTCAACGTGGAAATCGGCGGCGCGGCCTTTGCCCTCACCGTGGACGGCCCGCTCGACGACGCCCCGGACGAGATCCACGTTGCCCGGGAGTGATCCCGCTTTCAGGCGGACATGCTTGATCGATTCGAACGCAACTCCAGGGGATCATCGGAACGGCCCTGAAAATACGTTCAACGTCAAACGTATTAACGTTCAACGAGCACGAACTACCGCACGCTTTCGTAGCGCCGTTCCACGCCCTCGGGCGAGAGCACAACCTGCCAGAGCTGATTCCGACGCGCCCGAAAGCTCCCGGCACACTGGTACAGGTAGTAGCGCCACATGCGATAGAACCGCCCGCTGTAGTCGTCTTCCAGCGTGGGCCAGGCCTCCTCAAAGTTCTCAGCCCAGGCCATGAGGGTGCGGTCGTAGTCCGGCCCGAAATTGTGCCAGTCCTCCATGACGAGGAGGTCCTCCGCCGCCGCGGTAATCTGCTGCATGGACGGGATGTAGCCATTCGGAAAGATGTATTTCTCAAGCCAGGGCTCCTGCTCGGGACCCTGCTCGTGGTTGCCGATGGTGTGCAGAAGCGAGAGGCCGTCCTCGGCCAGACAGCGCCGGACGACCTCCATGTAGGTGCGGTAGTTCTGGCGACCGACGTGTTCGAACATGCCGATTGAGACGACACGGTCGAAGGTCTCCTCAACCTCTCGGTAGTCCTGAAGCCGAATCTCCACCGGAAGGTCTCGGCACCGCTTCGTCGCTCGTTGGGCCTGATCTTCGGAGATGGTGACTCCCACCACCGTACACCCATACTCCTCGGCGGCATACTCGGCAAAGCTGCCCCACCCGCAGCCAATGTCGAGCACGCGCATGCCGGGCGCCAGCCGGAGCTTCCGACAGACGAGATCGAGCTTCGCTTCTTGAGCCTCGTTGAGCGTGTCGGCGTCCCGCCAGTAGCCGCAGCTGTACACCATGCGGTCGTCGAGCATCTGCTCGAAGAGGTCATTGCCGCGGTCGTAATGCACCTCTCCGACCTCGTAGGCGCGCGTGAGACTCTGCGGATTGAGCACAAATGCCTTGAGCAGCTTCCAGCGCTGCTGCCAGGATCGTCCGACCGCTTCGTGAAGGTCAGCCTGCATGAGCCGATAGAAGAGTTGATCGAGCGCCTCGCAGTCCCACCATCCGTCCATGTACGCTTCCCCAAGGGCAAGCGACCCGCCTGAGAACACCCGCTGGTAGACCCGGTCGTCATGCACCTGCGGATCCCAGGGCCGATTGCCGTCAACCCGAACATCTGCGTGATCGAGCAACTCCTCGATGACCTTATGGGCGTACGAAACGGACGTTGTGCCAGTCGTCATACTCGTAGCGTCGGTGATTCTGCCGAATCTCTTCGCCGCCTCATTCATCTATGGGCGAAAATGATGGTTCCCCCTTTCGAAGAGGCATGCAGAGGGACGGCGGTTGGCGAGCAGGCTCGATGAGTCGGGAGCTCGGACTGCTTTTCTTCTGCCCTCAACCGCCCTACTTACGCCTTCGGTCCTTCCGACGACGGCGACGATTCCTCTTCGGGAGCGCCATCGCCACTCCCATTCGGCTGCGTCGCTTCCTCAGCCAGCTCTTCCACATCGAGGTCGTCGGTCTCTCCCGGTGCCCGGTCCACATCGCGCGGGTCCTGCCCGTCGCCGTCGAACTGCTGGATGTGCTCGTGGGGCGGGGTCTTGCCGGCGTCGCGCCCCAAGGGACTGCCCTCGTGGATGTAGTACTCATCGTCCGGCAGCGTGTCGTTATAGGCACGCGCCGCCTCGGCGGCCTCGCGCATGCTGTCGTCGGCATTCCGGCGCATCTCGCCGAAGTTGCGGTAGATCTCGTTCTCGAACCAGTCGAACAGGTACTCGAACGCCGCGCGGTCGCGCTCAAAGGCCGGGCCGAAGTCTCCGGTGCGCAGCTGGTCGTCCATCTTCGAGAGCGACGTGGCCATCGCAAACAGGTAAATCGCGTTGTCGGCCACGCGCGCCTGCTGGGCCTGGTGCTTCACGATGTCCTCGCGCTCCCACTTACTCACAAGCTTGAAGTAGTGGGAATGCTTCTGAATCAGCGTGCCGAGCCGGTCGGCCTGCTTCTGTACTGCCGGGTGGACATTCTGTATGTTCGGCGCACCCGGTGTGAGCCCCAGGTAAAGCTGTCCCGCCAGCGGCAGCGCCTTGCTCAGCACGGTCGGGGTAGTCGCGGCACGGAGAATGCGCCCGAGGTTGCCCCCCACGGACTCGTCGGTGTCCCACGTGAGCGCCTCCTGCACCGACACCATCTGCTCGGCGAGCTGCTTCCCGCCGTAGGCGAAAATGAAGGACTGCATGACCTCATTGGAGCCCTCCACGATGGCGTGGATTCTGTTGTCGCGCCAGGCGCGCTCCACCTCGTGCTCCGTCATGTACCCCTCGCCGCCCATGATCTGCATCACCTCGTCGATCACCTCCCAGCCGAAGTGGGAGCAAAACACCTTGGTGATGGCCGTCTCGACCATGATGTCGGTATCGCCGCGGTCCAGCATGCCCGTCATCATGTAAAGCATAGCGTCCATCGCGTAGGTGAGGGCCGACATGCGGGCAATCTTCTCCTGCACCAGCTCAAAGTCGGCCAGTGGGCGCTCGAACTGATAGCGCGTCTGCGCCCACTTGATGCCCTGCTCCATCGCCTCCTTGGCCGCCCCCGTCACGCCCGCACTCAGCGTACAGCGGCCGTAGTTGAGGCACGAGAGCGCTACCTTGAGGCCACCGCCCTCCTCGTGGAGGAGGTTTTCCTGCGGCACGCGCACGTCGTTGAACCGGAAGCGCGCCTGCCACGTGCCCCGGATTCCGGTCTTGGAACGGTTGTTCTCGAACACCTCGACCCCGTCCATGTCCGGCGTCACAATGAGGGCGTTCACGCCCTGCTGCTCCAGCTCGCCCGTCTCTGGATCCGGCACCATGTTCTTGCACATCACCGTGAAGAGGCTGCTCATCGCTCCGGAGGTGGACCACTTCTTCTCGCCGTTGAGGATATAGTCACCGTCCTCCGTCTTTACGGAAAAGGACTCCTGCGCCGCGGCGTCCGAGCCCACGTTGGGCTCCGACAGACAGAACGCACTCAGCTTCTCTTCGGCGACCATAGGCAGATATTCTTCCTTCTGCGCGTCCGTCCCGAACATCACCAGTGCCTTACAGCCGATGGACTGGTGGGCCGACACCATCACGGCCGTCGACGAGCAGTAGCGTCCAATCAGCTCCAGCACCCGGTTGTAACTCGTCACCCCGAGGCCGAGCCCCCCGTACTCCTCCGGGATGATCATCCCCATCACGCCCATGTCGAACAGGCGCTCGATGACCCAGTCGGGGATGTACTGCTCCTCGTCGATCTCGACGCGGGGGTGCTCGTTCTCCAGGTACGCCTCCAGCTCCGCCAGCAGCTCGTCGCAGCGAGCGCGCTCCTCCTCACTCTCGCGCGGATACGGAAACAGAAGGTCCTCCCGGAAGCGGCCCCAGAAGGCATTCTTCATGAACCCCATGTCTTCCGGCTCCGGGCCCATCATGGCCTCGATGTTCTCGATCATGACCTGATCCTCGTCGGAGACGCCCTCGATGCTGCTGAGTCCTTGGTTCGTGTCGGCCATGGGCTGTGGGAATGTTGATGCCGGTCGTGCGACGATCCGCGTACCGATGACGTCTCAATGTGCCAACGGCGCGTGCTAGATGGGGAGCCTGCGCCCTCATTGAATGGAGAAAGTGTAAAGTATCACCCGTCGCGCGGTTCCGTCCGACACGGCAGTTCAGCAACATCTGGGCTGCGCCGCCCTCTTCAAAAGATCCATCCAGAATTGCCTGGCGTGCCAACGCCTCGGTTGCGGCTTCTCCCGTGTCCCGCTACGTTGCTTCCGTACCGATTTCTCCCGCAACACTGCCCGTCCATGTCGACTTCGTTCACCGAGCGCCTCCGATCCGTCCAGTCCGACAAAGACAGCGTGGCCTGCGTCGGCCTCGACCCCGACCCGTTGCACCTCCCCGCTCCGCTCCGCGACGGGCGCATCCTCACCGACGCCGTCCGCGAGTTCTGCGCGACGATCGTGGAGGCCACCGCCCCCTACGCCTGCGCCTTCAAGCCCAACTTTGCGTTCTTCGAGGCGCTGGGGCCCGCCGGGCTCACGGTGCTCGACCAGGTGACCGCCGCAATCCCTGACGACTGCCTCCTCATCGGCGACGCCAAACGCGGCGACATCGGCAACTCCGCCCAGTTCTACGCGCAGGCGGTCTACGAGAACCTGGGCATGGACGCGTGCACCGTCTCGCCCTACCTGGGCGGCGACAGCGTAGCGCCGTTCCTGGACCACGAGGGCAAGTGTGCGTTCGTCCTCGCCCGCACCTCCAACGACGGCGCCGCCGACCTGCAGGAGGCCTGCACCTGCGACGGCGTGCCCCTCTACCGACAGGTGGCGCAGCAGACCGCCGAGTGGTCCGCCGACGCGGACGGCACCGCCGGCCTCGTGGTGGGCGCCACGGCCCCCGAGGCGCTGGAGGAATTGCGTGCCGGCTGTCCCACGCTGCCGTTCCTTATCCCGGGCGTGGGGGCGCAGGGCGGCGATCCCGCCGAGGTGGTCGACGCAGCCCAGACCGACGACGGCCCCGTCCTCGTCAACTCCAGCCGCAGCGTCATCTATGCCTCCGAAGAGGACGACTACGCCGAGGCGGCCGCCGAGGCCGCAAAAGAACTGCGCGACGCGCTGAATGGATAGGGCATATTGCGTGACTCGTGAGGATGCTTGTTTCTGCACGTGCACACAACATCGGCCTTCCTTCGTTCCATTGGAATGAGGCGTTGGGCACTTTCTGAGTGTGCGCCCATACAGTACAGTACCAACATACGGTGAAGACCTCCCATCGGCCTCGCCACCCGACCGACTTCTGCCATGGAATCCGAACGCACGCTTTCTGATTATGAGCGCGAGCGGGGGAAGCCTATGCCGAGCAAACTCCACAGCGTCGTCCAAACCAATCTACTGGGGATCCTCCTCTCGTACCGACCTGAATACCAGGGTTTGAGTGAACTCACCCTCCAACTGGACGGCCGCGAGCTTACCCCCGACCTCTGCGTCTACCCAGATCTGGACGTAGACTTTACCCAGGACGAGACGCAGGTAACGGAGCCACCCTTACTCGCCGTCGAGATTTCCTCGCACACCCAGGGCGTCCAGACCCTCGTCGACAAGACCCGGGTTCTGCTGGCACACGGCGTGGAATCGTGCTGGCTCATCCAGCCGCAGTTGCGGACAGTCACGGTCTTTACCGGCGAAATGGACTCTGCGACCCATGACCGCGGCGTGCTCACCGATCCGGCGACGGACATGGAAGTGGATCTGAATGACGTGTTTAGTGCGCCCTGAACGAGGCGTGAGTCGAGTGAGGAAGTGGTTTCAGACCGCGCCCTGAACGAGGCGTGAGTCGAGTGAGGAAGTATCCCGACAGCCGTCGCGGACGCGCCCCAACTGAAAGGAGGAAGTGCCCCGACAACCGCCGCGGGTGCCCCCGGACCGCAAAACGTATTAACGCTCAACGTTTTAACGTTGAACGAAAGGCATCCACACGCAAAAGTCGCCGCGGACGTTAGACTTTCGGCCCGCGATGTGTCTACACGGACAGGCCCTTCTCCTGCATTCACGTCTGTCTGGTCATGCCGCCCACGCCATCCGCCGTCGCCGCGCCCCAGCAGCGTTATGAACTCGACGACGCCCTCGTGGCCGCTACGCTCCGGGAGCCGGATCCGTCGGTGGACGTGCCGGAAGCCCTGGTCCACGACCTCTGGCGCCACCAACGCTTTGAGGCCGACGGTCTCACCACCACCGAGGACGCCGCCGTCGCGATCCTCGACCCGGGCACGCTCAACACAGACGCAGGCCCGGACTTTCAGAACGCGCACATCCGGATCGATGGCATGGACTGGCGGGGCCACGTCGAGATTCACGTCACCTCCGGCGGCTGGTTCGAGCACGACCACAACGACGACCCGCGCTACGACAGCGTCGTCCTGCACGTTACCCTCCACGCCGACATGTGGACCGGCGGCCTCCTCCGCTCCGACGAGTCCCGTATTCCGGAGATCGTCCTCTACCCCCGTCTCAATACCCCGCTCCGCAAACTCCTCCACGCCTACCACACCCGCCCGGACGACGACACGCTGCCCTGTGCCGAACGCTGGAACCAGGTCCCGGAATCCACAAAGCGCGACTGGATCGCGCACCTCGCCCGGGAACGCATGGCCGACAAGCGGGATCGCCTCTCGGATCGTCCGAACGTGTCAATGGAAGAGATCCTGCAGGAACGGCTCTTCGCGGGACTCGGCTACGCCAAGAACGACGCCCCGATGGGTACGCTCGCCCGCCGTCTGCCGCCGGACACAATCCGGGCCCTCGACACCCCGAAGGACCGCGAAGCCCTCCTCCTCGGCGTTGCCGGCCTGCTTCCCGCCCCCGCCGACCTGCTGGACGCCGACCGCGCAACAGCCGACTACACCATGGACCTGCGCGGCCGCTTTCGCCGCCTCCAGGTACGGCTCGACGTGCCGACAATGAGCGAGACCAGTTGGACCTTCTTCCGCCTTCGTCCGCCCAACTTTCCCCCGTTGCGCATCGCCCAGGCCGCGGCCTGGTACGCCGACGACGCCTTGCTTGCCACCGACCCGCTGCCAACCCTCCGCACGGCGCTGGCCGCAGATGTGCCTGCCGAGGCCCTGAGGGACGCCCTCGCAGCCTCTCCGCCCGACTTCTGGACCACCCACTACCACCTCGAAAAACCGGCGTCGGAGCACACCGCCGACCTCGGCCCGTCCCGGCGAGAAACACTACTCGTGAATGCCGTAGTGCCCGTTCTCCTCCTGGATGCGGCCCGACGCAACAACACGTCGCAGGAGGCAGCCGTCCTCGACGTACTTTGCACGCTCCCGGCCTCCAGCGACCGGATCGTCCGCCGCTTTGCCAACCTCGGCACTGAAGCCCAATCGGCCTTTGAGGCCCAGGGCCTGCACCAGCTCTACCGCAACTACTGCACCGAGGGCGGCTGCCTCGACTGCGCCATCGGGCAGCACCTGCTTAGCGAGTAGCGGCAACGATGTCCAATGGCACTTCGTGCCGCCGGTCCTACCGATACCTGAATAAGTTTGCACCGATCTGTATGCCTTTGCGAGATTAATCGCCGGACGGGTCTCCTTGCCCGGCCTACCTTGAAGGTCTGGTAAGAAACCCGATCGGCCTTGAAGAAACGGCCGCCCGGACGGAGGCAATCCCGACAGCCGTCGGGATGCACGTCTCTCTGAGAAAAGGCGATACACCACGGAAATAGTGGTGCGTACTGCGTACTGAGGTTAGTCTTATGTAATCCCACAAGGATTCCCAAGATCTTGCCGGACGAGTCCGGCTGATCTCCAATCTTTTGGGAAAAATGGTTTACGTACTTTCTCACGGATCGGTAAAGGTCGAACATGGCCTCGTAGGTCTCACGATACAGGTCGTGGAGATGTGAGTACTCTTCGGCCGTCGCCGATTCATGCAGCGTGCCCCCTCAACGAGACAACGATGCGAACGATGAGGGACCTCACCCGCGCGGTGCACTGATCTCCAGTCCCGCTCGTAGACACAACGACGCCGGACACTCCAAGCTGTTCTCGCTCAGCCCCTCATTACTCCATGCTCATTCGCATCGTCCGCATGACCTTCGCTCCGGATACGATTGACGACTTCCTCAACCGATTCGACGACAGCGCCCCGCAGATCCGACAGTTTCCGGGGTGCCAGCACTTGACGTTGTGGCGCGACGTCGACACCCCGCACGTGTGCACGACCCACAGCCACTGGGACGACGCGGATGCCCTCAACCAGTACCGCGACAGCGACTTGTTCAAATCCACCTGGGCCGACGTGAAACCCTTCTTTGCCGACCGGCCCGAGGCGCATAGCTACACCGTTGCCCGCTCTGCCAATGCCATCGAATCGTCCCGCCCCTGACAAAACCCGTCTGCGTCGTGCAGAGGTCGGGCCTTCCCCGAACCGACCAACGCTGTAACGTTTAACATTGAACAGTTTTTTTTCGCAACAGGGTCGCGCGAATCTTGTGTACAGGGCGTCTCTCAAAAAACCTCGTCCGCCCCTCCGAGCTACAGAAGACGCTCCCAACGACGAGGACGCCCCCGCAAAACGCGCCCCCTAACATGACATCCAACAGCGCCTAACGCACAACGCAAAAACGCACAACGCCCTACTCCGACCCGGCGGGCTTCTCCTCTCGCTGAAGCCCCGGCGTGCCTCTTGCGCCGCGAAGCGCATCCGCCATCGAAATGTCAGGGGGGTTCTGTTGCGGATAGTTCACCGGCGTAATGATGTAGTCGCTCTTCTTGCGGGTCGGCGTCCGCGGGACAGTCGTGTCTCGAACCGTCGCCCACACCTTCCGGGTCGTGCGCTGGTACTGCTTCTTCAAAAGTCGGCGATCCGTGACGATCGCCCCGTATCTCCGGTGCAGGGCGCGGTACGCACTGCCTCCAGTGAGCGCCGCGGCCCTCGCCTGATGCCTCCGGAGATCCGCTGCGTGCTTCTCCACCAGCATGCGGTATCGTTCTACAAGGGCCGCCAGTGTGTCGGCCGACTCGGCCGCCGATTCGAGGCGCCGCAGGTCCGACTGCGCCCGTCCCAGCTCCTGCTTCATCTGCTTAACAGTCTGCTGAATAGCACCGTACATCCTCTGCTCGGACTCATATTTCTTATTGCCATAAGTGCGGCACCCGGCGAGAAGCAAAATGCTCGCGGCAATAAGAAGCAGAAGTCGAGAAGGCACAGTCATCGACGACACGGCGGGATTGGACTTTGATTGCAGAAAACGGAGGACAGTACTGATAGAGCAATTTCATCCACGGCAAGGAGTCTTTCAACGTTTCGGAGTGGGTCTTTCCGTCTTTTCACTCGTGCCGGTAGTCTTCTGGGACGCCGACAGGCCGGGCCGGCTTTCCCCTTCCCTCTCTCCGTCCACGGCACTTGAGAGGATTATTTACCTCTAGAATTAAAAAGTACTGATATAGAAGATCATTTTAGTGATACTTTCTGACATAGAACTCCGCTTTTGGTACGCATCTACACGTATTTGGTCGTAAAATTTACGTATAGGTGCGCATGTCGGATTGGGGTTTCGACTCAGTTCTTTACGTGTAACAATTACGACAAAGCCTCCCGACGCACGAGGTGTCCCGGTCGGTGCTCACCGACGCACCTCCTCCTTTGCCATGACACATTCATCCCGAAATTCCAACGGTGGCGCCCTCGTCACAATTCTGTACGGGTGTGTCTTCCTTGTGATGGCAATGGGAAGCCTCTCGTCCCCCGCCCCCGGACAGACGGTTGCCGTCAGCACCCGAGCGAGCACGCTCGGCCTCGGACCGGAACTCACGCTGCAGCTTCGCCCGGGCCTCAATGTGCGGGGAGGGGTTGCCTACCTCTACCTGCACCGGCGCGGGCAGATGCAGAAGAGCGTGGCGGTCCATTACGACGTGCAAACCCGCCTGGCGGCAACGCATCTTTTTCTGGACTGGCATCCCTTCGACAACGCGTTTCGGCTGTCGGCCGGCGGCGTCTACAACCGCTCCCGGACGGAGGTGCGAGCATCGCCCACCGAAAGCTTCACCCTCAATGGTCGCTCATTCTCTCCCGACCAGCTGGGACACGTGTCCGGGTCCGCCACCTTCACCAACGTAATCCATCCATATCTGGGCATCGGGGTCGGAAACGCGGTGCGGGGCTCTCCCCTCGGCGTATTCGCCGACCTCGGCGCCATGTACGTGGGCCGCCCCCATGTACAGATGAGCGGCGACGGTTTTATCGCGGGGACGGCCAATCATACCTCCACGTTGAACAAGGGATTTCGCTCCTTTCAAATCCTTCCGTACCTCTCCCTCGGACTTAGTGTCACCCTGTAAAATGACCCTGCCTCATGATTCTTCTCTCCACCATATTCGATCAACGCCTCTCGTTAGCACCGCTCGTATGTCTCGCGGGCCTCCTCCTGATCGTAACGGGCTGCGATTTCGGGGCAGCCAAAAACGCCGTCCAGTCAGTGTCCCCGACCGTGAGCCTCCCCACGACCAAAACGACGGTGTCCGGACGGACCGTCAAGGCCTCCTCCGGCGCCCTCCTGTCCACCTCCACCAACCTCCGCGTTCGGGGTCCGGACGGCGACGCCCTCACAAACATGTATGGCGATCCGGTTTCCAAGCTCACCCTCTACGGCGGCACCGTATCGTTCAGTGTACGAGAACGTCCGACGCCCGACGATCCCGTACAGTTCCAGATGGTGGCCACCGCGGACGGGTACCAGACCACGAGCGAGCCCGTGCACCTGACCACCACCGGCACGAAACAGTTTCAACTGGATATGCTGAGCGAAAATCCGACCCAGCAGCCGGACGGGGCCTTCGGGACACGAGACCAATCCGGCCGAATCGGGGAGGACGGCGTCTTGCAGTCGACGGTATCCGTGAAATCGCCCTCTTCTTCCGACCACGGCAGAGTGGGGCTCGTCCTTCCAGCCGGCACCGCGCTTCGGACCGACGGTCAACCCGCTGGCGGATCGCTCATCACAGACCTCGTGCACTACTCGGTGACGACCCGAACGCTTGAGACGCTTCCGGGAAACGGCGAGGTCGCGTCGGCCTCCTCCCCTCAACGCTTCTCGGTCGTTGGCTACCTGAATCAGGAACTCCGCTCAGCCGGGGGCGCCCCCATCACGGACCTGCGCGCGCCGGACGGCGCCCAGCCGACCACCTGGGTCCGTCTGCCGCCGAACGCCGTCGCCCCGACCCGAGGAGCACCGCTGCGAGAGGGCGATCAGCTTGACCTATTTCAATTCGACCCAACGACCGGCACGTGGCAGATGGACACGACGATAACCGTCCAGTCCAGGCCCGCCGGGGCCGACGTGCAGGCAACCTCGCGCACTCGGAAGAGCAGCTCGCTCGGGATCCAATGGCCACTCCGCAAGTCCCTCCAATCTCGCTGGTGGGCCTGGGGCCGGAGCAGCCCACGTGCGTGCGCTCCGAACGCGACCCTGAAGATCGAGCCGAATGGACAGTACGGCAGCGTGGAGATTCGCCTGCAGCGCTCCGGGCTGCAGTACCAGCGTTCGGTGCCGGTAGACGCCGAAGGCAACAACACGGCGCGCTCGCTCTCTACACTCCTGGACCAATCGTCTGTACCCCGGCATGAGGACTACACGCTTTCCGTGCACACACGTGACGGCCAGTCGCGAACCGTCACCGGCATCGATCCCTGCGGAGGGACGCAGTCGGTGTCGCTGCACGCCCCCACCGATCAAAGGAGACGCACGGACGTCCTCGTAAAAGTGGTGCCCACCTGCCCGGCCAAACAGCATGTTCGCCTTGCCTCCGCGCCGAAGGTGACGGTGTACTACCGCGAACTGGGCACTGACAGATGGAGTACGATCGATGGCACTCGCATCCGCTGGGTGACGGACAACCCCCAATCCTGGACGTATATCAAGCGGGCCGAAGTCACGCTCGACGGCCTCAAGCAGGGGCGGCGCTACGAGTTTACGACCACGTACGGCCAGGATCAGTACGGAGCCCCCCTCCAGATCCCCCGCCGTGCAGACGCGACTCAGAAAAACGGGCGAACGGTTGTGACGTACGACCGGCCGCTTCCGAACATCTGTTCGTGACCGTGGGCAAAAACGGAGAGTCGTCCGCATTCCGTTCCAGACGGGCGGGGGGCCGTTGGGGGCGAATTGACTCAGAACCCGAACTCATCTTCCTGCCCCGGGAGCGGGGCGATGTGCATCGGAAGTCGGGCCGTGACGCGGATGCCCGTTCTGAGGGGGGGCTCGTCGGGGCGAATTGACTCAGAACCCGAACTCGTCCTCCTGCCCCGGGAGCGGGGCGATGTGCATCGGAAGTCGGGCCGCGACGCGGGTGCTCGTCCCCCCGGGG
>PXUA01000018.1 GCA_003022435.1 Bacteroidetes bacterium SW_9_63_38
AAAGCCGTCGGTGCCGACCAGGCCGTTCCAGGTGGTGCCGAACATGAGGCCGAACCCGACGCAGAAGAACACCAGCGCCCCGGCGGAGGCGTCCATGACATTCTTCATGATGATGTTGACCGCGTTCTTGGCCCGCGAGAAGCCGGCCTCCAGTAGCGCGAAGCCCGCCTGCATGAAGAAGACCAGGGCCGCGGCAATAATCGTCCAGACGTAGTTCAGATTCGTCTGAACCTCCTCCATGGCCTGCAGAACTTCAGGGTTCGGATCCGCCGCCATCACGGCAGGAGCGAAGGCCATTCCGATTAGTGTGAGAAAAACGACGCGCAGTGACATAGACATAGGGCGAGAGAGCGTGTTGAGTGAGTGGGGTTCGAAAAAGGGACCGCTGGCTCCGCCTGACGCGCCCACTACCTTAGACGATTAGGGGCTCTATGTCAAATAATCCCGACCAGGAAGCGCTTTCGAACAAAATATTTCTTTCAAGGGCTCCAGAACTAAACACACTAAATTGAAAGCACTTCCAGGGCACCAAAAACTGGAGCCTTTGGGCTCGACGTGAAGGATTGCCTCAGTTATTGGCGGAGAATGACTTGTATTTGGCTTGATGTAGGGGTGAAAAGAGAATGAATGGGAGAAGTTTATGAAGGTTAAAAGGAGCGTGTTGAAGAATGTGCAAACTGAAGGCTAAGAGACGATGATCCTCGAACGGAGGCATGAGTCGGTACTTTTGTAACCCATTTCAAAACGGTCCCCCCTCTGTCTCCTGAGAGAGACCCTATCGGAGTCGTTTCATCTGGAGGCAGCGCTTGAGCCACTGCTTCTTTCGGCGAAGCAGTTTGAGGCTCATGTCGGACTGCGGCGTGTGGAATCGCTCTTTCGCTTTCGCATGCACGTCGCGGACGTGAATGTCCATGCCCCGATCCTGAAGGGTGTGGGCCAGTCGGCTGGCCAGCGACGAACAGTCTTGACGGAGCTCTTCTTCCTGGGCGGATACGTCCAGCGAGTTTGGGTCGTTGAGCGACCCTGGGTCGGGACGGTCGAAGGGCTGTCGCTCCACCCGAAGGTTCGAGCCGGAGTCGTTGTCCTCGAGCTCCAATCGGTGCGTCTCAAAGTCGCTCTCATCGACCCCGGTGAGGGCCCACTCCGACCGCTCAGTATCCTCTGTAGTCTTCTCGGGCGGTGTCTCGTCGGTCTCGGCACGTCGCTGAATCCCCTGCTGCACTTCCCGCGTCATCCAGTCGAGCGTGCCGGAAAGTCCGAGGTCTCCGGACGTGAACACGTCGCAGACGTTGGCCCCTTCACTCCATTCGTCGTAGTACCGCATGCCCCGAAAGATCTGCTGCAGGGTCTTGGAGCGGGCACTGACAAGGTCGAGCTTCGCAATCACGCTGATCGTTTTGATGTCGGTTCCCTCCCCAATCATGTCCACCTGCACCATGATGTCGATCTCCCCCTCCCGATAGGCGTCGAGGCGCCTCTCCCGCTCCTCGCGCGGCACATCCTGCCCGATCCGGGTGGCCGAGAGCCACGAGTATCGGCGCTCGATGAAGTCGAGCACGTCGGCCGCGTGGCGGTTGCTCATGCAGGTCACCAGCATCTGGTGGTTGCGCACGTCACCGGCGCCAAAGAGCGTGGCCCGCTTCTCCTGCAGCCGCCCGACGGCGGGGCTCAGCAGGGTATCAAGGTACACATCGTGAAAGCGCAGGCTCTTACGGGCGAAGAACTGATCGAGGTGGTTGGGGTCGCGCCCCACCTCGTCCTGCAGCTCCGCCAGAGTAAACTCGACCTCGTCGCCGGTGTCCTCCTCCACCATCGTGATCGTGTAGTCGACCACGTGGGCCTCGATCCGCTTCAGGATTTCGCCTTCCGCGTGGGCGTCGCGCAGGCTGACCTCGTGGAGGGCCTTGTATTGGAGCCGCTCCTGCCCGCTGTCGGTGGTCACCGTCTCGTGGGGGACGCCGAAGAGCGGCTTGCCGTCGCTGCGGAGGGGCGTGCCCGACAGGCCGATGAGGGACGTGTACGAGAGCTGCCCTACGGCATCCGACCACGCACTCTGCTCGGGCAAGTGGTGAATCTCGTCGAGCACAAATAGCGGATCGCCCCCCTGGCAGTACTTCTGTAGGCTCCGGTTGCCCGACTCCCCGCAGGTGTACTGGTAGGTGGCGATGACGATGGGAATTGGATTCTTCAGAAACACCCGACTCGAATCGGCCACGCAGAACTGCATGGGCGGCGCGCCGATCCAGCGCAGCATGCGCGCCATCTCTTCGGTGTCGGCGTACTGGTCGCGCAGGTTGCCCCGAGGCACAAATACCACGAGCCGGTCGCAGAGGCCCATGCTCCACGCCAGCGAAAACGACGACAGCGCCGTCAGGGTCTTGCCGTACCCCGGCACAAAGACCCCGAGATGATCGGTCCGCCCTTCCTGATACGCCTGCGCGAGCTTCAGCAGGAAGGCCCGCTGGCCGTGGCGAAACGAAAAGTCAGGGGCCGGATCGATGCCGGGCAGATCGGCGACGGAGACAGACATGCGGTGTGGCGTGTGGGAGTGTAGAGGGGCAGACGGGAGTCGCACAGCCGTCGTTCCGATCACGGGTCCAACAAGGATCAGCCGGCTGCGAATGGCCTGCACGGAAGTACTACTTCGCCGATGTCGAACGTATGAATCCCCCGGAAGAGGCGAAAGTCCCCAACCACAATCTCACACCGTTTCCAAGCCCAGAGCGATCGCGTATTAAAAATTCGTCCCGAGCGAGGACAGCTCAACTGCCATTTTCTCATTCTGTGCCGTAAACGTATGTGCACATGTGGGTGTGTGGGTCGTCACGCACTGCTCGGAAGTACGATCGAATCGATTTCCTGTGCAACATGCAATCGCCCCGGCCATCCCCCAGGCCATTCGTCCCAAGATTCCAACGCCAGACGGTATGCTGCAGTGTCAACGCTAATTCTGTATACGGACGTGGGGAAGGAAAACCGTCCGGGAGTGCTGATCAACGAACGATTCGTATTGCGTAATCCGTATTGCGTGAGGCCGCCTGTGCATCGTGCGGGCTGCCGGGTCAGCAGTCACGCGTCACGTCTTCAGAGCCTGTTTTGTGAGCAGATGCGAAGCCGAGACACAGTGGGCGAAGCTGCAAAATGGCGCCCAAATGTAACCTAGTGCGGCTCCAAACGATCTTTTGGGGAAAGCAGTTTGCTATTGCTCCAAGCTCCAGCTTGAGGTATGGACGGACGAGGTTCGTCCAAAGCTCGATTGCACAACGGACCAGTTGAAGCTGCACTAGACACACTGGTGTGCCAGAGCGGAGCTACCAGGGAGGAGATTTTTGTAGGATTATGAGATTAACCGCAGTACGCATTACTATTTTCGCGACGTATCGCCTTTCCCTAAAGAGACGTGCATCCCGACGGCTGTCGCGGATGCACAAAAAAGATCAGGGCCACGCGGACCCACAAGGGGCCCCTGTGAAGAAGTGGCCTAATGCTCTTCTCCGCTCCTCTGAAATTTCTCAAACTCACTCGCGTTCAAACATGAGAAATTTCGGCTTCTGTTTGGGCAGCATCCGGTATCTAATCTCATAAAGGCACATAGGTCTCCAATGCAGAAGCCATTTTGCGCTGAGAACGAGGCCATCTAGATGGCCGCGACCGAGTACTCGTCGGAGTGGCCGCAGATGTCTCGCCAAACAGGTTCTCACGAATTAGGCCAAGAATGCGTACGGAATGATCCGACGTGCGCATTGACGATTGACGCTGCAATACCTTCCAACGCCTAACGCCCTCACGCACAAACGCAACAACGCACAAACGCAACAACGCCCAAACGCAACTTAGTAATGCCAGGGCACGTCGCTCCAGTCCGGCTCGCGCCCTTCCAGAAAGGCATCGCGCCCCTCCTGCGCCTCGTCGGTCATGTACGCCAGGCGCGTCGCCTCGCCCGCAAACACCTGCTGTCCCACCATCCCGTCGTCGGCCATGTTGAAGGCGTACTTGAGCATGCGCACCGCCGTGGGACTCTTGCCGTTGATCGTCTCGGCCCAGTCGAGCGCCGTGGATTCCAGGTCCTCGTGCGGCACCGCCTCGTTGGCCATACCCATATCGACGGCTTCTTCAGCGGAGTAATTCTTGCCGAGGAAGAAAATCTCGCGGGCCTTCTTCTGGCCCACCTGCCGCGCCAGCAGCGCCGAGCCGAACCCGCCGTCGAAGCTGGCCACATCGGGATCGGTCTGCTTAAACGTTGCGTGCTCCGCACTGGCAATCGTGAGGTCGCAGATGACGTGCAGGCTGTGTCCCCCGCCCACGGCCCACCCCGGCACCACGGCAATAACCACTTTCGGCATGAATCGGATGAGCCGCTGCACCTCCAGAATGTGCAGTCGGCCCGGCTGCGTCTCATCAGTCTCGCCCTTCTCGTTCTCGTACTGGTACCCGTCCTTGCCCCGGATCTGCTGGTCGCCCCCCGATGAAAACGCCCACTTCCCGTGCTTCTCGGACGGCCCGTTGCCGGTGAGCAAGACGCACCCCACGTCTGCACTCTGTCGGGCGTGGTCGAGCGCCTGGTACAGTTCATCCACCGTCGGCGGCCGGAAGGCGTTCAGCACCTCGGGCCGGTCAAAGGCAATGCGCACGGTCCCGTGGTCGTCGGCACGATGGTAGGTAATGTCCTCGAAGTCGAAGCCCTCAACGGGCGTCCAGGCCTCAGAATCGAAGATAGCAGAAACCATTGCGACGGGGAAACTGGAAAAAAGGGCGAATGGATTTTTCGACTGGATCAATCAACATAACGGTTAGCATCCGCGGAGGCTACCGCACGGATCGCTCCTGCAGCCGGCTCCGTGATATGATTTCGGAAAAGGACTTCCGTTTCTCAGATCGTTCCCGTACCGTGTACGGTGGACACCCTCCGCTCCCGTCGGGAGGCCGGGGAGGACGATTCCCGCACACGGGTGCCATTCCTGAACCGTCCAACGGAAAACGCTGCGAGCCGAACGCTCCGGCCCCCTCGGACCTCGCTTTCTCTGCTGCCCTTTTACACCGTCCCTCTTACCGCCTTATGTCCATCCTCACCCGCATCGGCATCGGTTCGGCCACGATCGACCTGATTCCAGAGACCACGACCGTCCCGCTCGGCGGCGAGATTCCGGCGTCGCTGGAGCTGACGGGCGGCGCCAGCTCCCAGACCGCCAAGGACATCGAAATTGCCCTGATCACCCGGTACAAAGCCGAGGGCGCCGAAGATGCTGAGGACAATACGTTCTGGAAGCAGTATGGACTCTGGGAAATGGAGGTCGAGGACCCCCTCGTCGTCGACCCAGACGATGATCGGACTGTGGAGGTGCCCTCCATCCAGGTGCCCCGCTCCGCCCCCGTCACAATGGGCGACACGACCATCTGGATCCAAACGGCCCTCGACATCAGCTGGGCCGTCGACCCCTCCGACGTCGACCAAATCGAGGTCCAGCCGAACCCCCTCCTTCGAGCCGTCCTCGACGCCCTGGAAGCTCACCTCGACCTCCGACTTTTGACCATCGAGAACGTTGAGACCCAGGAGGCCCTGGCCCCGCATCCGTTCGTGCAGCGGTTTCGGTTCGACGGCGGCGACGGCCCGTTTGCGGACACGCTCGACCGGCTGGACGTGATGCCGATCCAGACCGACGACGAGGACGGCCTCACGCTGCTGTTCCGCGTGGACCGGCTCGGGGACAACCCCGTCGGGGACAAGCGCGACGGCCGCTTCCACATCGAGCCCCCCGACGCCGAGGCCATCGCCCGTCGGCTGAAGGAGGAGATCGAACGTCGGCTGTAGAGAACATCTTCTACCGGGCCGGTCCGGAAACAGAGGCTGTCGGCCCACCGGGAGCGGGGCGGCGAAACCAGCGTCGCAACGCCGCCTCTGCGGGCTTTCCCTGCGGCGTGAACCCCGTGGGTCGGTCGCTGTCGTGCGCCGGGTGCCACTTCCAGATGACGGCGCCCGCAAACCACGGCACGCCACTCATGGTGGACAGAAACGCCTCGTAGCAGCGCGCCTGCAGACTGGAGTCCGGCGGCACGTCCCCGTCCTGCTCCGGCCAGCGCCACGGCGCCGCCGCGGCACTCGGAGCACTGCGGTACCCGATTTCGGTCAACAATACCGGCTTCTCAGTGCGACGACGCACATCTTCAAGAGCGCGGCGGTGACCTCGCCACCGGGCCCGGAGGGTGTCGAGGGATGGATTCTCATTCTCCGTGAGCGGAAAGTACGCCTGCACGCCCACGTAGTCGAGGGCATCCCAGAACGTAATCTTTCGGTACTCCTCATGCCAGTTGGCGGCGTAGGTCAAATCGCCGTCGTATACGGTGCGTACCGTGTCGGCAAGGGTCCGCCAGTAGCCGGGCCGCGTGGTGGACAGTTGCGACAGCTCGGTGCCCAGCACGAGCAGGTCAGCGTCAATCTGCTGGGCGAGACGGGCGTACACCATCAGAAACCGCCGGTAGCTCCGCGCCCATTGCCTCCATGCTGCCGGTCGATGGAAGGCAATCTCGCTGCGATCCTGGGCCTCGTCGTATCCGCTCACCCAGAGGTGCGGCTTCAGAATGATCTCCATCCCCAGCGTGTCGGCCTGCCGGGCCAGCGCCCGGATGCCGCGGTGCGACTCGCTGTACCACCCGTCCGCGGTGTCAATTCGAACGCGCGGACCATCGACTGCCCGCTGCCACCCGAACGCAACGAGCGTGATGTGGGTAACCCCCAGTTCGGAGAGGTGAACCAGCAACTCCGGGTTGGGGCGGCGACGCGCATCCACCGTTACCGACCGGATGGAGAAGGCCGGACGGGCCGCTGCGGTGTCGGACATCGCGGTCGACGAGGCTCCCGAGGGATCCGAGGATCCCGAATCCGCACAGCCGACGATCACCGCGACGCCCACCAAAAGAACAAGCCAGCGACCCATATCAAAAGCAACGCTCGATGCAAAGGATCGGCTACAACTGTTCGAATCTGCCCATGTTGCTGTTTCCCTACGGCATTCGCATTTTGCCCTCCGACACACACGAGAGGAAGGGAAGAACACGGCGTGACGGCCTCCATACATCCATACTTCCGCTCAATTCGAGCAACCGGGCCACTCAACGGCAAAATCGTCTCCTACATTCTTGTCCTCGCCGGAACCCTCCCCGAACGAACACTCGTTGACATTCTGGTTTCGGCAAAACGGAGTCCCCGTTGCTCCCGCAATCTCGCCCCCATCCTACAACTCACACCGCGCAACCCCTAACCCACAACGCATAACCCCTAACGCGCAACGCCCAACGCACAACGCTTCGTCATGCCCACCTACGACATTGCCATTATCGGCGGTGGCATCGTCGGGCTTGCCACGGCCTACCGTCTCACTCAGCAGTATCCGGACCGCTCGGTCGTCGTTCTAGAGAAGGAAAACGAGGTGGCGGCCCACCAGACCGGCCACAACTCCGGCGTCATCCATTCGGGCGTCTTCTACGAACCCGGCTCGCTGAAGGCCGAGAACTGCCGAGACGGCAAACGAGCTCTGGTCGCCTTCTGCGACGAATACGAGGTCGACTACGAGATGTGCGGGAAGGTCGTCGTCGCCACCGACGAGCGGGAGATTCCGGAGCTCAACCGCATTCAGGAGAAGGGCGTAGCGAACCGCGTGCAATGCTCGCGCATCGGCCCGGACGAACTGAACGACCGCGAACCGCACACGGACGGCGTGGCGGCACTCCACGTGCCGGAGGCAGGCATTGTCGACTATCCGGGCGTCGCACAGGCCCTCGCCGAAGTCGTCACCGATCACGGGCACACAGTGCGTACCGGCGCGGCCGTCGTGGACCTCCACCCGGAGCCGACTCGCGTCACGGTGGAAACGACGGCGGGCGACATCGAGGCTCGCCACGTCGTGAATTGTGCCGGTCTCTACGCCGACCGCATCGCAGAGATGAGCGGCCAGGAGAACCTCGATGTGCAAATCGTGCCGTTCCGGGGCGAGTACTACGAGCTGGTGCCGGAGCGGCGCGACCTGTGCCGGCACCTCATCTATCCGGTGCCGGACCCGAACTTCCCCTTCCTCGGGGTCCACTTCACACGAATGGTGGATGGACGCGTCGAGTGCGGCCCGAGCGCCGTGCTCGCCTTCGCGCGCGAGGGATACCGCCTCACCGACATCCACTGGCCAGAGCTGCGCGAGATCATGACATACCCTGGCTTCCAGAAGTTGGCCGCCCGCCACTGGCAGAAGGGACTGCGCGAGCTACTGCAGTCGATGAGCAAGGCCGTCTACCTGCGGGCTGCTCGACACCTCATCCCGGAGATCCAGATGGACGACCTCGTCACCGCCCGGGCCGGCGTGCGGGCCCAGGCCCTCCATCCGGACGGCAGTTTAGAGGACGACTTTCTGATCATGGAAACCGACCGTGCGGTGAACGTGATCAATGCCGCTTCCCCCGCAGCCACCTCCGCCCTCAACATCGGTAGCCTCATCGTTCACGACCACCTCACCGACCGACTGGACCGGACCACCGTCTCCGCAGCCCAAGACTAACGGGTTCTCCAACGCCCCCTCTACGACGCCCGACGGAGTCGGGCTGCGAAGGCACCGTCCGTACGATTTCGGTGCGGGAGCGTCGTCAGGTACCCGTCCGGCGACACCACGTCCTCCGGGACGTAGTCCGCCGCCGACTGCAGCACAAAGTCTGGGTGCCGGTCGAGAAACGCCTCTACTCGCGCCTCATTCTCCTCCGGCTCAATCGTGCAGGTGCTGTAGACGAGCACCCCGCCGGGGACAACCATCGTAGCGGCCGCGTCCAGCAGGTCATCCTGCAGGGCCGTCAACTCTTCCAGGTCGTCCGGATCGCGCTGCCAGCGGAGATCGGCCCGTTTGGCAAGAACCCCCAGTCCGGAGCACGGCACGTCCAAGAGGACCCCGTCCGCCTGCGGGGCATCGGCCCGGCCCGCCACCTCCTGCAGTTCCGCGGTCTCCGTGGTCACCACGTCTGTCGCTCCTTGCGCCTCGGCTGATTCTTCAACCAGCTCGGTGCGCTCAGCCTTTATGTCAATCGCATGGATCGTGCCCGTCCCCTGCAGTCGCGCCGCGGTGGCCATTGTCTTCCCCCCTGGCGCCGCACAGCCGTCTACGATCACGTCGCCGGGCTGCGGATCGAGCAGTTGCACAATAAGACCGGCGCTCTCGTCCTGCACCGCCACGTGCCCGTCGTCGAGCACCCCCCCCTGCACGAGGGGCTGCAGTCGCTTGAGACGGAGATAGTCGTCGATGTAGGGCGAATCCGTAAATACCACGCCCTCCTCGTCCAGCCATTCTTCCACGTCCTCCCGCGTGGTGCGAAGCGGGTTCACCCGCACGCTGTACATCGGCCGCCGGTTGTTCCACTCCAGCAGGTCGAGGGCCTCGTCCATGCCGTACCGGTCCACCCATCGTCGCACCATCCAGGTCGGATGCGAATACCGAATCGCCAGGTCCTCCGCCTCGTCCCCCATATCTGGGTTGGGAATGTACTCCCGATCCCGATCAATCGTGCGGAGAATCGCGTTCACGAGGTTTCCCGCTCCCGGTCGCAGGGTCTGCTTCGCCAGCTCCACGTACTGGTGCACCACCGCCCGAGTGGGGGTCGACTGAAACAGCATCTCGTAGAGCCCGAGGCGCAGGATCTCCCGCAGCCGCGACTCCATACTGTCGTAGTCGTCGTTGTACGCCTCCGCCAGCACAAAGTCGAGCCAACGCCGCTGCCGCGTCACCCCGGCCAGCAGATCGCGGGCCTGTCGGCGTGCCCGGTCGTCGGCGTCGTCGGACACGAGCCGCTCCACGAACGCATCGTCGTGATCGACCCGTTCAAGCTGTTCGAGGGCCAGGTAGCGGGCGGGTGAAACCGAGTCGTCGGTGGTCGACATGGACTATGGAGGATTGACGGAAAAAACTCGGGGCATAGTAACGAACCATTTCCCCCGGCGTTTTCGGATGATCCTCTTTTCACGAGGCCTCCCTGCATCGCCCTGTTCTCCGTTCGCGTCGTACCAACTGTCTCCTCGGGTCCTTCCCCCTCTACTCTCTCGTGCAAAAAATCGGGAACGGTCCGTGCCGGGCACAAACACACGGCATCGTCTCGCATGAAGATCATCCTCTCCCGTCCGAGGTGCTTCACCTACCTCTCGCCTCTCACCCTTCTCCCCTCGCCGGCTTTTTCCCCGATGCGTCACCTCCGCCGCAAACTCACCCTGCGCGCCCACGACGACCAGATCGTCCTCGTCAAGCGCAAGCAGGAACGGGTCGAGCACGTCTGGATGAAAGCGTTCCTCTGGGCCCTCTACCTGCCCGACTACCCGACCCTGAGCGTCGAAGTGTCGGTGGATGACCGGTACAAACCCGACGTCGTGAGCACGGACCGCCAGCGGGGCCGTCCGCAGTTCTGGGGCGAGGCCGGCCACGTCGGGCCCGACAAAATCGAGGATCTCCTCCCCCGCTACCCCGGCACGCATTTCGCCGTTGCCAAGTGGAACCGGTCCCTCAACCGCACGCAGGACCTCGTCGATCCTGCGCTCCGCAACGCTTCTCGCTCCGCTCCCGTCGATCTGATCCGATTTCCCCCCGACAGCGCCGACCGCTTCATCGACGAGAAGGGGCAAATTTCGATCTCAGCCGACCATCTGCAACGACGCCGGATTCCTGCTGAGTCATTTTGACACGTCGCTCAGCCTGCGTCCACGCATCCACGCCTCCAAGCCCCCACGCTTCCCCGACTCCGCCTCTCATCCGAGACCAGCACTGGAGCCGCCTCCGCTCGACGCAACCGCACCCGCAGACTGCCAACCGTCCAACTTTCCAACCTTCTAACCTTCTAACTTCCGCTCAATAATCCGCCCCGGCTCCGTCACGCTCCGCAGGCAGAACCGCGCCACAAGCCGCATCTGTTCCGCGTCCGAAAGGTCGGCGTGGTCCCCCTGCCGGTCCAGCCGATCCTGCTGCGCATGGTAAAGCGCCACCGCCGCCGCCACCGACACGTTGAAGCTCTCCGTAAAGCCCGGCAGCGGCACCACGCAGGCCGTGTCCACCTCGTCCATCATCGCCTCGGACACCCCTTCCTCCTCGTTGCCAAACACCAGCGCCGTCGGTTCGGTGAAGTCCAGCTCCCGAATCGGCACCGTGTCAGCGTGCAGATGCGTCGCCACGAGCCGGTAGCCCCGCTCCCGCATGTGCGCCGCCCACGAGGCCGGATCATCCCAGCGCCAGAGGTCGAGCCACTGCTCCGCCCCGCCCGCCGTGCGCTGCGAGTGCTTGTACCGCTCATTGTCCCCTTCTACGACGTGAACGTCCTGATAGCCCAGCGCCTCCGCCGATCGCATCACCGCACTCACGTTGCCCGTGTTCACCAGTCCCTCCACCACCGGCACCACCGTCCGGGTCCGCTCGGCCACCACGGCCCGAATCCGGCGCAACCGGCGCTCCGTCATGTGCGGCTGCAACAGCATAACGATCTGCTCCGGCGGCAATCGCGTATCGCTGAACTGAAAAGGATCCTCCTCTTCCGGCGGTACGCCGCCCGTCGCCAGCAACCGATTCATTTCCGCCTCCGCATCTACGTCGTGGTGACTCATCAATTTCCGTTTGGGACTGTGTGCAATGACAAATAGTTTTAGGGAAAGTACCGGAGACCAACAGCGCATTTTTCCGCAAGTCTCCCTTCATCTCTGTCGGATTGATCCTCTCCAACTGCCATGTGTCCTCTTCGTTTGTCGCTGCGTCCGCTCGTGATGTCACTTCTGCTTTTCGGCCTCGTCGCCCCGACCTCGGCCCAGTCCGTGGAGTCGGTCGTCGAGAACATGAAGAGCGTACAGGCCGACCAATTCAAAGGCGTCGACACCTACATCGTTGAGACGAACCATTACACGTCCTACAGCAAGAAAACCAGCAAGGGACCGCCCCCCACGTTTACAACCGAAACCCAAATGAAAAGCACCGGGAACACAGCCGTGGAGAACCTGGGAACGCCCTCCAACGCATACGGTCCCCAGCTCGACAACTTAAAAAAGCGCGCCACCTACGAGGGCACCGAGACGGTGAATGGAGCCCGATGTCACGTCCTCAAAGTCGACACCGTCCCGTCGCAGTCCGCCAATCCCGACGCCCAGGGCATCACCTACTACGTTGACGCCAACGAGTACCTGATTGCCCGAATGGCCATCGACGCACAGGGACAGGGACAAGGACAAGGCCCGAGTTCAAATGATCGGGTCGTGACGGTCAACCTGAAAAACTATACGACGACCGACGGCCTCACGCTGCCGCACCGCATGGAAATTCAGTTCGACCTAAACATGTCGGAACAGCAGCGTCAGCAAATGAAGCAGATGATGGAAAAGATGAAGAACATGCCCGAGCAGCAACGGAAACGGATGCAGGAAATGATGGGGGGACAGATGGATATGATGAAGCAGATGATGTCCGACGAGCCCCTCGTGGTGGAGGTGCAGAGCGTGAGCGTCAACGCACAGCTTCCGGACGATGTCTTCTAACCGGCACCTTGCCGTTTCTGACCGGGGATAGAGCGGTGTGTCCTTCTACAGGTTTATCGAGCCGTTCCCAGTGAAACGCCGAGGCGGCGAACAGCGTCGATTCTCCGACGCGTCCGCAAAAAAAGCCGCCGTCCGACCAGTTTTCACCGAACCCGAAGGGACCGGAGCGCATAGCTGTGTATCGACTTTCGTTTCCTTGATCGAACCCTGCACCGCCATGTTGCACCAACGCTCGTTGCTTTTCCTTCTCTTCGTCGGCCTTCTTGCCGGCGCTCCCCTCTCCGCCTCCGCCCAGTCCGTGGGATCGGTCGTCGGCGAGATGCGAGCGCGGTACCAGAAGCAACTCGAAACGATCGATACCTACATCGTCGAAACCAACCTCTATACCTCTTACCACAAGAAGGTCACAGAGAACGGCGAGCCGACCTACAAGTCCCAGACGAAGATGAAGAAAAAGTCGAGCTCCTCGCTTGCCGCCGGCACAACCCCCTCGTCAGCGTACGGCCTGCAACACAACCGTCTGAAACAGAACGCTACTTACGGTGGCACCGAAACGGTGAACGACGCCCCTGCGCACGTCCTGAAGGTAAAAGCCCCCTCGAAGGTAAATCCCGAAATGAAGAAGGGCGATGCCGAAAGCATGACCTATTACATTGACGCCAAGCGGTACGTCCCGTCCCGCCTTCTTATGAATACGAAAGGGAGCGGCGGAGGCGGGTCCAAAACCTCGTCCGTCACCGTCAACATGAAAGACTACCAGACTGTGGATGGCCTGACCCTTCCGTACCGGATGGAGTTCCAATTCAACATGGACATGACCGAGGAGGAAAAGAAAAAGATGGCCATGATGATCAAGCGGATGGAAAACATGCCGGAAGAAGAAAGCGAGCGGATGAAGCAAATGATGGGCAGCCAGATCGACATGATGAAGCAGATGCTTTCCGGCGATCCCATCGTCGTTGAAGTGCAGGACGTGAAGGTCAACACCGAAATTCCCGCGGGCGTGTTCTAACACGGAATCCATCCGGCGATGTCGGGATCCCAGGTAGAATACGTTTCTCGGAAGAGCAACTTGTGCGCCGAACGGTCCGACGTAAAACGTTGCACGCCAAAACGTTATCAGGAAGAAAACCGGATCGAACGGGACGGACCGTTTCGTTCGCAGGCAGACCTTTCGAAGTGGAAACGGTATAAGAATCCTCGGTCCGGCACAGAACCGACAAAGGCCCGACGGAGTGCTCCTCCATCGGGCCTCCGCTACATACGATGATGTCTTCAATCGACATCAGAATCAGTCCAGAAGAGTCTTGTAGAAGTTGAGGGTCTGTTCGGCGATGGCCTGCCAGCTAAACTGCTCTTCGACCCGCTCCCGGGCCGCTGCACTCATCGCATCGCGACGGTCGGGATCGCTCATCAACGCGTTGACTCCGTCCGCGAGCCGCTTCGCAAAACCCTCGGGATCCGCCGGCTCCACCGTCTCGCCCTCCATTGGGTCCACGTCCACCAGAAGGCCCGTTTCGTCCGGCACGATGATCTCTGGAATGCCGCCGACCGCCGAGGCTACCACCGGCGTCTCGCAGGCCATGGCCTCCAGATTGATAATCCCGAACGGCTCATACACGCTCGGGCAGACGAACACGTCGGCGTGTGAGTACATCGTGATCACGTCCTCGCGCGGCAGCATCTCTGCGAGCCACACGATGGGGTTGTCCGTCTCCGACCGGGCCGTCTCGACACGCGCCTCCATCTCTTCCCCAATCTCCTCGGTGTCCGGCGCCCCGGCACACAGCACCACCTGAATATCGGGGTCGAAGTGATGGATGGCCTCCACGAGGTGGAGAATGCCCTTCTGCCGCGTGATCCGGCCCACAAAGAGCACGTACGGCTGGTCGGGATCGACCCCGTACTCCTCCAGCACCGACCGATCGGGACGCGGGCGGTACTGCTCCACGTCGATGCCATTGTGGATTACGTCAACGTTTGCCGTCCCGACATCGTAGAGAGACTGCACATCTTCCTTCATCGACCCAGACACAGCGACGACACCGTCGGCATTTTCGTAGGCGGTCCGCTCCACCCACGACGAGCCGTCGTATCCCGTCCCGAGCTGTTCGCGCTTCCAGGGCCGATGCGGCTCCAGCGAGTGGGTGGTCAACACCAGCTTTCCCCCTGTCAACTGCTTCGCGAGGCACCCCGCCAGGTGCGAGTACCAGGTGTGGCCGTGCAGGATGTCGGTGTCGTCGATCGACCCCGCCATGATGAGATCGCGCGCCATCGCGTCCATAAACTTGGCGTGCCGATCGTCCTGATACGGAAGCTCAAAGTCCGGCTCCACGCCCCGCACCGTAATGTTGCCCTCGTCTTCGTGCTGATCGCCGAAGCACAGCACCTCAATCTCATGGGCCCCGTCGTCAAGCTTCGCCAGTTCGCGGGTCAAGTATTCGACGTGTACCCCCGCCCCACCGTAGACGTTAGGCGGGTACTCGTTCGATAGGATGGAGATTTTCATTCGACTCGTAGCGTCAAGCTGAAAGGAAAGAGATGAACAGAGATTGGCCCACGCCCTTTTCGTCCACGGGTCGTATGCGAAGGTGCACTCGTGAGCGTAGGAGCAACTCGCTCGGTAGCACCGACCTCCTCACGCCCCGCTTTCCCACATACCCCCAGACGCTAAATAATCGTATCGTCTGGGATCACCGTGTTCTTCGGAATCACCACGATCCCGTCGCGGATGTAGTAGTTGTCCTCCTCCGCCTCCTCGACGTTGTCACGGTTCTTGATGATGCAGCGCTCGCCGATCTGCACGTTCTTGTCGAGAATGGCTCCTTCGACGTAAGACTCCTGGCCGATCCCGGGCGTCTCGGCCCCCTCCCGATACCCCAGCTCCTCAATGTCGTGCCAGCGGTAGTGGTCGGCCCCCATCATCACCGTGTTCTTGAGCGTTGTGTTGTCGCCGATGTACGACCGGATGCCCACCACCGAGTTCGAGATCTGGCTGTTTGTCACGACGCTGCCCTCCGCAATCAGGGAGTTCTGCACGTACGAACTCAGAATCTTGGCCGGCGACAGCATCCGCGCGTTGGTGTAGAGCGGCCGGTTCTGGTTGTACAGATTGAAAGGCGGATCCGGCTGTCCGAGCATCAGATTCGCCTGATAGAAGTTCTCGATGGTTCCAATATCGCTCCAGTAGCCGGTAAACGGATAGCCGGTCACTTTTAGGTTGCCGATCGCCTTCGGGATGATTTGGTGGCCGAAGTCATTGTCGTCCGGATTGGCCTCCAGCAGCTCTCGCAGCGGCTCTCGATCAAAGAGATACATGCCCATCGAGGCCAGATAAATGCGCCCCTGCTCCTCCAAGTCCTTCGACACCGGACTTTCTTTTCCCGCCAGTTCGTCCTCCGCCGGCTTCTCGTGAAACTCCGTGATGACATGCTCGTCGTCGGTCTTCAGAATCCCAAAGGCCGGCGCCTGGCCCGCAGCCACCGGAATGGTCCCGACCGTGACATCAGCATCCGTTTCTCGATGGTGTTCAACCATGTTGCGGTAATCCATCGAGTAGAGCTGGTCCCCCGCAAGAATGAGCACGTGCTCATGCCGATAGCCCTCGGTGTGCGGAATACTGCGCCGCACCGCATCGGCCGTGCCCTGGAACCAGTCCTTCGAGGCCGGAGTCTGCTCGGCCGCCAGCACCGACACGAATCCGTTCGTAAACCGATCAAACCGGTAGCTTTGCGCCAGGTGGCGGTTCAGGCTGGCCGAGTTGAACTGGGTGAGGACGAAGATCCGCGGGATGTCGGAATTGATGCTGTTTGACACCGGCACGTCGATGAGCCGATACCGACCCGCAAGCGGCACCGCGGGCTTGGCGCGCAGCTTGGTAAGGGGATACAACCGCGTCCCCTTGCCGCCGCCGAGAATAATTGAAATCGTAGACGTATCCATAAGACCGTTGGCGATAACGAAAATAAAGACGAAAGCGGGCAGTCGGGACCGACGGCGCCAGCGGTGCGTCCCGCGGTCCGGATCAAGGAACGCAGCGATTCGGGCACATCATTGAGATCGTGGCACCCGGATCTGAATCAGCAATTTCAGCACGCCCTCCGACCTCCCGCCACGCGAGACATGTTCGCCATCCGTCGTAGGCTCATAAAGAAAGAAATTCCCACGATCTGATGCAATCCCTGATTTCCGGTGCCGTGCGTCTTCATGCGCCCCGCACGCATGCGGTCACCGAAATATACGGAGGACAAGATTCAGTAGTAGGGTCAACAAAATGCTGAGTACGATCATCGTGCCGATTGGGACGTATACACGCACATTTTCTTCCCTGAACACGAGGTCCCCGGGCAAATTGCCCAGATCCAGGATTTGCCCCAGTAGCACCACGAGTCCCCCAATCACAACCAGCCCGAGGCCGACGTACATGAGCCCGCGTCCCATCGTCTCGGTGTCCATATCTCTCTGGTCGCTCGCAATCCGAGTGGCTTGTTTGAACGTCTCGTTTTGAACGTCTCGTCTCCGGTCTCGCGGCCCGTTCATCGACGCTTCGCGTGTAAACGAGACCTCCTCCCAAACTCTGGGGCCCGTGGCTCGTGAGAGGAAAAGACTTCGTTCCCGAACCCCCTGTCCCCTATGCTTATCAAGTGGATTTTCGTTCTCTTGCACATCATCACCGCCGCGGCGTGGTTCGGCATCGGCATCCGACTGACCGGCCAGGCCCGTTCCGTACTGGAGCACGACGGGGACGCCCGACGGGCCCTCGTCGACGAGGGCAGCCAATCCGTCCGGCTCATGAACGTTTTCATCGTGCTCACGCTGGTGTTCTCCCTGAGTGCCTTTGTGGCTGGCGGCCACTTTGCCACCTACGGGCCCGCGTATCACTCCGCCGTTACCCTCATCGTGCTTCTGACCATTGACCAGCTCTGGATCATTCGGGGCGGCTGGTCGGCCCTTGATGAAGCGGTCGACACCAGCGATACCAACGCCCTGGCATCTGCCAAAAAGCGTGTGGCGATCGGCACCGGGGTCGGACACCTGCTCTGGCTCGTGCTTCTGGGACTCATGTTCGTCAACCAGTTTCAGGCGGCGTTCGCGGCCCTGTAAGCGTCCCCACACAGAATCCGTGCCCGGACGGTGGAGTGCCGCTTAACCGGCTACGTCGACTCCCCCGCCGGTTCGGCTTCGTCGCCCTCGGCCCGGCCGTCGGACGCGGCCTCTTCGTCCTCGCCGATGTGGTCCTCAGGCGCCTCGGTGTGGACGGGCTCGGACTTGGCAAGGCGCACCGCCCCCTGTTCGTAATCCTCGGGCCGACGGTCCGGGAGGAAGTGTTTGCACGCCGGGGCGTCTGTACACTTGTCCAGGTCGATCGACGCCATAAGGATAATGGCGTTGCCCGACGGCGCATCGGCCACGACACGGCCCGACGGGCCGGTCACGACTGATCGGCCGTCGAAGAGCACGTTCCGCTCCTGTCCCACCCGGTTGGCCATCGCCATGAAGAAGCCGTGCTGAAAAGAGCCGACCTGGATCTCGGACTTATACATGCCTTCCGGCCACTGCCCGGAGGTGCCCGCCTGGGGCACCGCGACCACCTCTGCGTCCTGCATCGCCAGGGCCCGCAGATACTCGGGATAGTGGCGGTCGTACCCGTTGGCCACGCCAACCCGTCCGACGGCGGTGTCGTACACCGGAGCGCCGGTATCGCCCGGAGCGTAGTAGTCCGGGCCGTGACAGTTTCGATAGTCGGGCACGTGCATCATGCGCGTGCACCCGAGCATCGTCCCGTCCGCATCGATGACCGGGGTTGTGTTGTAGGTCGTGCCCTCGTGCCGCTCCAGCATGTTGAACAGCACGACCACCCCGTACTCCGCCGCCACCTCCGCCACCGATTCTGTCGTGGGGCCGGGCATCGGCTCCGCCAGATCGAGAAGGGCTTCGGACCGTTCCTCCAGTGGCACGCGGGGATAGAACGGGGCAAAGGAGAGCTTCGGAAAAATCACGAGTTCCGCACCCGCATTGGCCGCATCCTTGATGGTGGTGAGGCCTTGCTGAAAGGCGTCAAGCGGATCATCCGGGAGAAACTCTTGGGCAAGTGCAATTTCCATGGTATCGGTATCATCTCAGAAAACGGAGACGAGAACAAAGGGGCCGCGTCGTGCTCAATGGGGCCTTCAACGGCGCTCAGGGACAACGAAGGCTTCGGGAAACGACGAACGCACGGCCTCCAACACAGTCTGGGCCTGGGACTGCGAGGCAAAGGGCCCGACCCGCACCCGGTACCGCGGCGCCTTCCACGAAATCCGGGCCGGCGCCTCTCCAGCCCTCCGTGGAGAGGGGATCGGTTCCGGCTGAAGCGACGCTTCGTGGCGGTTCCACCACTTCAGCGCTTCGGTCAAAATCTGGTTGGCATTCGTCTTATCCGTCGTCATGTCGAGCTGGACGTGATAGACCCGAGACGGCGTCGCGTCGGTCGCCGATGCCCCGCGAGGGGGTGGAGCGGACCCCGAACACGACAGCCCCAGCACCAGAAGCCCGCTCCCGCATAAAACCGCCGCGAGTCGACTACACACGTCCATTGAACGAATTTTTAAGCATTATACACTTTCTACTATTATATAAAGAAATAATCGGGGTAGCAATCGAAGTGCTGGGACGAACGAGCATTTCTGAACCCACGTGTTCGTTAACCAATATCCATAGGACGGAATGCACCGAAGTTCTGAGTCAGTCCATTGAGCTCGCTGCCAAAATCGCCTCTCTCACACGCAGTTATGGGCCCCGCCGCGTTCCTCGTCGTCCCTGGACGGCTTCGCGTGCAGACGCTGATCTCGATCTCGAACCGAATGCTGCTCCATCCACAGAGGCTTCTCTGGGTTCCCCGAGCGTCTCCCCCGCCCCCGATTTTCTCTACGAAGTCTCCTCATGCGCCTTCTACTCCTCGCCCTGGCTGCCTTCTTGCTGCTCGGCTGCCCCTCCCCGGAGTCGCCCGGCCCCCCCTCCGCACAGGCAGTCATCGACAGTGCGGTAGCTGCTCACGGCGGGGCCGTGCTGGATCGGGCCGTTGTCACCTTTACCTTCCGCGGGGACCGATATCGCCTGCGTCAGGACAACGGCCGCTTTCTCTACCGGCGATCCTACACCGACTCTCTGGGCCGCCGCGTGCACGACGGCCTCACGAACGAGGGCCCATACCGGATCATCGAAGGCGACACGATAGCGCTCTCCGACGCTGAGCAGAGCGCCCTCCACACGACGGTGAACTCGGTCGCGTACTTTACCCTTCTCCCTTCCCCCCTCCAGGACGCTGCCGTCCAGCCGACCTACGAGGCCCGCGACACCCTAAACGGCACGGCGTACCATCGTCTTCGGGTCACCTTCCGCAGAGAGGGGGGCGGGCAGGACTGGGAAGACGTGTTCCTCTACTGGTTTTCCGTGAACACGTACGAGATGGACTACCTCGCGTATGCCTACGGACTCGGAACCGGCGACACCGATCCGGGCACCCGGTTCCGAGCAGCGTATAACGAGCGACGGGTTCACGGCGTTCGATTTGCCGACTACCGGAACTACACCGCTCCCGGACTTGCCCCGGATCAACTGCGTCGGTATCCCGCGCGCCTGGCCGCGGACGCCCTCACGCTCGTATCTCGCGTCAAAATTGACAGCATTGAGGTCCGTCTGCTCGCTGCCGACGAATAACACGGCCCCTCTCCTCGACCCGCTGCACGTTGACGGGACTGATGTCCTTCGGGGGCTGCTCAGTGTCGTACTCCACCGACTCGCCGTCTCGAAGGCCGTCTTCCCCGTCGAGCCCCGTCACGTTGTTGCGATGTACAAATTGTTGCGATGTACAAATACGTCACCCCCCGTTCTGAAGCTTGATGAAGCCATACCCCTTCTCGCTGTTAAATCACCTTACTGTTCCGCGCTGCATAAGGGACCCGTGTCGATTGTTGGTGCCTCACGACTCCGGATGCCAAGCGCCGACCTCCCTCGTCGCGCCTTTTCGCAATGATCCCTGCCGCATGTTGGATTGTGGGAACCTGTTTGTCGAGCGGGTACGTAGCCGAGACAAAGTGGGCGAAGAGTCAAGGAGTGCCCAAATGCGTCAGGCCCACTAGTGAGCCTGAGTGGAACTACCAGGGAGGAGATCTCAGATCTCCAATGCAGAAGCCGTTCTGCGCTGAGAACGAGGCCATCTAGATGGCCATGACCGAGTATCCCGACGGCCGTCGTGGATGCACAAGATCCACGAAGTCGGAGCGCTGGGAGCACGGCCATCTAGACGGCCGCGATCAAGTACTCTCTGGTGTGGCAGTAAACGTCTCGCCGAACAGGTTCTGATGCCCCCCAACACGCCGTTCTCCTCCCTTCCGGCCCGAGCATCCTCGGAGCCATATAAGAGCTTCATCGGACGTAGTAGATCTTACGTCCCGCGTCGCGTCTACCGACAAGCCCCTTCCTATACGGCGGATGATCTCATAACCCTACAGGGAACCGCAGGGGCGGACCGGGATTGCACCGCGGATCCTGAACCCCGGCCGCTTCATTGTACGTAATTGAACGTAGTTTGAGCTCGTAGCTCAGCCTAGACAGAGCATCGGCCTTCGGAGCCGAATATCGGGGGCTCGAATCTTCCCGAGCCCGCTCCGTCTCATTCCCTTGCCCGTCTACCCCGGATGTGTGCGGGACCCCCGACGCACTCTGCGGGCTCTCGGAACGCGGGAGTCCGCTTCCCCCCTGGGCCGCGAGCTTCTTCGTGCCGAAAGCGTTGACACGAACCGCGCTCTATACGACTCGCCGCCGCCACGATGTCCGACATCGTAGATCGCGATCAGCTTCGGTGCTGGCTGGGCCTTATTGAAGAGCCCCCGGCGTTCCGGAAGCTCCTCCGTCGCCTCCAATGGAAGGGCCTCCAGCTTGCCGGCATCCTCGGTCTCGCATGCGTGAGCGTGCATGTCGGCTTCGGGGTACTCTTGTTCGACGACGCGATGGTCTGGACATGGACCTCTATGCCTCGCCCAGAGGTCTTATCAGTGCCGGATAAGCTCTTTTCGATCGGTCTCTGCCTTGTGCTTTTCGGGGTCGGTCGGCGACGGTGTTCGCTCCGCACCGGACGGGCCCTGGCCGCCGCCGCAGCCCTCCTGGGGGCCGCCGCGTCCCTGTACTCCGACCTCCAGACGGGCGTCCTGGCCTTCGAGTACCTGATGTTCATCCTCATCGCCACGGCGGCCACCATTCCCTTTCGGCCATGGCAGACCGGCCTACTGGGACTCAGCCTCATCGCCCTGCTGCTCCTGAGCCGCCAGATAGACGCGGCCGTGTCGGCGATTCCAGAGGCGTCCCTCGTCTCCGACGCTCACCTCCTCCGCACCGGCGTGATGACCCTCATCATGAGCGGGGTCAGTGTCCTCCTCTACGCCAGCCGCTACCGACAGTACCGGACCCGTCACCACGCGGAAGCCCTCCGGGATGAGTACGAGGCCCTGGAGGCCGAGAAGAGCCGCCTCTTCGCAAACCTGAGCCACGAGCTGCGAAGCCCCCTCACCCTTCTCCAGAGCCCACTGCAAGATGCCCTCAACGGGCAGTACGGCGCTCTTCCTCAGCCGTTTGCCGAACGGCTGTCGGACATGAAAAAGCAAACTGACCGCCTGCAGTCTCTCGTCGACCAGTTGCTTCAGCTCTCGAAGCTCGACGAGGGCAAGATGGAGCTGGAGGCTCAGCCGGTGCGCCTCGACAAAATGCTCGACCATATGCGGAGCCTCTTCCAGTCGGCCGCCAAGCAAAAAAGCATTGAGGTGCGCCTGGAAACCGACGGGGCCCCGACGGCCTGCGTGGACCCGAATGCGCTGCAGAAGATTCTGTCGAACCTCCTCTCCAACGCCTTCGAACACACGCCCGACGGAGGGACCATCCGGCTCCGGGCCCGCTCACAGTCCCTGGAGCCGGACTCAGCCGATGACTTTGCCCCTGCAACCCTTTCCGTCCGCGACTCCGGCCCCGGCCTCCCCGAAGATGTCCAGGACAACCTGTTCCAGCGGTACGTCGGCGTAGCCCCCGAAGGCAGCAGCCCCTTCGACGCAAGCACCGGCATTGGCCTTGCCGTCGTCAAGGAGTTGGCCGAACGGCACGGCGGCTCGGTGGAGACCAACAGCGAACCGGGTTTTGGAACTGAAATCCTCGTCACCCTGCCCCGAACGTGCGACGCCCTTCCCGACGAGGACGTCCTGTCGGACTCGAAGGCCTCGCCTCACGACCCCTTCGATTCGGACCTCCACTACACCATGTCCACCCGCGAGCTGGAGGCCCTGTCGGCTCCGGAAGAATCGGAGTCGGCACCCCCCCCGCCCGAGGACGAGCGCCCAGAGGTCCTCGTGGTCGACGACGAACAGGACGTGCGCACGTACCTGGAGGAGGTGCTGGCTCCCCGCTACGCAGTGCGCTCGGCCGCCGACGGCAACGAAGCGCTCGAATCGATGCGTGAGCATCCGCCCGCCCTCGTGGTGAGCGACGTGGTGATGCCCCACCGCGATGGCTTTGAGCTCTGCCGGGCCATCCGCGCCGACGAGTCCCTACGCACCATTCCGATCATCCTTCTCACGGTACAGCGAACGGACCAAAGCAAACGCATGGGCATCCGGGAGGGGGCCGACGCGTACGTCGGCAAACCGTTTCACCCCGAGGAGCTCCGGCAGCGCGTGGAAAATCTCATTGAGGTCCGAAGCTACATTCGGAAGGAGCAACAGCAAGCAACCACCGCAGCCCCGGCCCCCGACGGCCTCGACATACCATCGGATGAGAATTCGGAGAGCGCATTTCTGGCCCGGGCTCACGATGTCGTGGATGACCACCTCGGCAACAGCAGCTTCGGCGTCGACTGGTTTGCCGACGAAATGGAACTGAGCACCCGCCAGCTCCAGCGGCGCCTTCAGGAGGAGACTGGCCTCTCGGCGGCATCGTTTACGCGAGCCCTTCGCCTACGCCGAGCCGCCGACCTCCTTCGTACCGGCGACGTCACGACGGTCGCCGACGCCGCTGATGCTGTCGGCTATCGCGATCCCTCCTACTTCTCCCAGCTGTTCAAGGAAGTCCACGGCGCGCCCCCCTCGGAGTTTAAGGCGTAGCCCGTCCCACCCAGTGGTCTCGTCGAAGATCTGCCCGCCCCCTACAGAGCATGAACTGGGGGAGATCGGAGTGCGGAATGCATCTCGTTCAACCTCCTGTCCTCCAGGAGTACACTTCGTCCCTCACGCGATCGTGAGCACAGACGTGTACCGTCGAGGAAAGCGCCGCCTTCAACGTCGCCGCCGTGTCGACTACACTCGGTATTACAATCTCACTCGGAGGGATGAGGGGATCGCCTTCCATGTCGGAACTTCTGCACAACAATTTCGCCTGAGCGGTTCGTTGCCCAATTCACTGGCGTCCGACCTTCCTTTTTCTTGTCCTACTCGTATGACCTCGGTAGAGATACGGTCTCCAGTCCCCGCGTGCCCCCGAACGACGCGACAAAATCCACGAACGATGCGACAATGTCGCTCCTTTCGGACATGAGGTCGCATCTTTCCCGTCTTTTCCGGTTGCCTGAGTGACGTTCGAGCGATATGTAAAGGCTGCACATTGACGACGGTTCTCTCCTTGATGAGAGGCGACCTCTTAACTGGGATCACCCTTCTTCCTCAACGATCTGGGCACAGACGGGTCGAAGCAGACCGTGCTCCGCAGTGTCCAGCAAAGGGTTCGGCAATCGGACTTAACACTTCTATCGGGGCACACTTCTCCCCCGAGCCCGGATCTTGGTGGGGATCCGGGTTTTTTGTTGTGGGTCCCCGCAATCCTCTTTTCGAAGGAAGCTCTCTCACACCAACTCCGGACGATCCGTTGTGGTATGGAGGTATGCAAGTCTGTGAGTAAGTGCGCAGGACCCGGTAGATACGTTTGCCCCCCTATATAACCCAAATCCTTCAGCTGGATTCGGTATCAGCAGGTCGAGTGGAACAGTCCGCCCACCAGTCGGCCGTCGGCCTGCAGGTCGTTATAGTGTGCCACGGCCTCTTTGGTCTGCAACACATGGGTTTCCACACCGGCCTCCTCCAGCATGCGGAGCGTCTCGGATTTCACCTGGAGGCGCTCATTCATGCCCCGAGACAGGACGACGATCTCTGCGCCGTGGTCGAGAAGCTCCTCCACGTCGGCAGGCTGAATGCCGGGCGTGTGCGAAGTGCCCGTTTCGTTCCAGTCCCAGGCCCGCGCCCCACCGGGATAGAGCTTCGCGTCTTTGAAGGACTTGTCGCCGTCCGCAACGTCGAGGCGTCCCCAGGATACATGGCTGATGCGGGGGGAAGTAGCAGTGTCAGGCATGGCGAGAACAGCGGTTGGTCCGAGCAGTGCAGCGGTGTTTTCAGTCGTACTGTGCCGGATTCGTTCCGTTGCGAACACCGGCCCGTCTCCCGCCATGCGCGTCTTGGTGAAGCTCCTCCCCACTCGAACTGAAAGCGGTACATCGGGGAAACACATCGCCCCTCCGCGCCGGACACAGGGCCTGCATTGGGAACGGCGCCGCCGGGGCCCCGCGCAATTCACGCATCACGACTCACGCATCACGACTCACGCATCACGACTCACGCATCACGCAACGCTAAGCGATGATCGTGCACGTGCCCGTCTCGTATGCCTCTAGCAACGCGTCGGTGGCATCGCTCCGCAGCCCCTCCGGATCATGATGAGCAGCGCGCACCGCCACCCCCACGCTTACACCGCCTTCGAGCTCCCCGGCTTCCTGAGCCATCGTGTCCTGCAGATGGGCAGCCCACTCCTCCACGTCGTTAACTCCGCTTCGAACGAAAATGCCGTAGGTGAGCTCCCCGAAGCGCTCCACGCGCTGACCGGGCGCTAGATCATTGAGACGGCTGTGGAGGTGCCGTTCGGCCGATGCGACCACCTCTTCTCCCTTCCGGGCAATCGACTCGGCCCGATTGAGATGAACGAGGACGAGGGCCAGATCGTCGGCGGCGGAATCGGCGGCCTCCATCTCCTCAGCGACAATTTCGCTGCGCGGGCGCGGCTCGTCCTCGTCGGCAGAATCGTTCGCCGGTGCGTCCACGGGGGCGCCATCGGCAGCGGAGGCCGGAGCGTCCGGCTCGACAGCCCCCTCCGGGGCTTGTTCTCTTCGAAGATCGTCGATGTCCAAAAGGAGGCCGATGGTGTCGGCGAACTGTTCCAGCAGCGACCGGGCCTGTGAGGCTCCCAGATCGACCTCAGCCGTAGCGTCCGCCAGCAGGAAGACGGTGTCCGACGAGTTCGGCCGGGACACGGGCGCGAGGGCCACCTGCGCGATGGCCGGCACCGTGCCGTAGTATCGGAGATCTTCTCGTCCGATCTCGTTCAGCGACCGCACCGTAACGGGCTGCCGGGACATGGTGGCGGTAAGAAGGGGTTCCTGCGTCTCGAAGGTGCCGGTGTGCTGGACGTTCGGCTGCACACTGGCAAGCGCCTCGACCCGGTACTCCAGCACCACCTCTTCCTGGATCAGCAGCCCGGCGCTCTGCGCCCCCAACGCCGCCCGCAGGGATTCCAGATACGGCCCGAGAACCGGGCGCTCGTGGGAGTGCGCCGGCAGGGTTGAGCCGCCAGCCATGTCCATGTCCTCCCCAGACATCCCCCCCTCTGGCCAATCCTCGTCCGGATGCTCCTCGTCCCCTGCCTCGCCGGACGCCTCGTCCGCCGCCGACTCCGTTTCGATCCGCTCGTCGACCTCTACGGTTGCATCGGTGTCGACCGTCGCCTCCATCTCATCGGCCGCGTCCGGAGTCGCCCCGTCGCCATCGGCCCCATCGTCGGCCTCGGCGTCCTCCTGCGGACGCACGTACATGATGCCGAAGTTGTCGTCCGAGGTGTCACTGCCAGCACGCCCCCCGGCCCCTGCCACACCCGGCGCTCGATATGCCCACCATAGATGATAGGCCAAATAGCCGAGCGTCCCCACGAGCAGAACCGCCGCGGCCCCATACAGCCACGGCTGGTCGAAAATAAACGCGAGGACTGCCACCAAAACGGCGACGATAGCGATGAGAACGCGAGTCATGCGACGAAAAACAGGGCCGTACGCCCCGATCAGTCGAGTAAGGGGACTAGACTTGAAGGTATTCCCATCCGGCTTCAATGTCAACAACGGACAGGGGTTCACCCGCTCGATTCGCCCGCCCTTGCCCGGAGGGAAGCCGGAACGCTCGCGGCCTCCGACGACTGCGCTGCCGCCTGCCCCGGCCCCGCCTCACGCCGAATTGGGATCGTATCAACGCCATCGGGGAGGTCGACGCGGGGTAACTGCAGGGGCACGCCCAAGTCGTCCGGGAGGGGATTCGGCTCCGCCCAGAGGGTGCCGTCGTACGTTTCCATGAGCACGTGCGGCCCGGCGCGTCCTTTCACGTAGCTCCGGTTGAGCGGCACCTTGCCGTGGGGCGTGTCCAGCACGTAGGTGGGGATCGCAAAGCCGGATGTACGTCCGCGCAATTGGCGCATGATGTGCATCCCCGTCTCGATCGGCGTTCGCAGGTGTCCCGTCCCCCCGATCACCTGCGCCTGGTACAGATAGTATGGACGCACCCGCATCCGCACGAGGCTTTCGTTGAGCGCCTTCATCGTCTCCGGGTCGTCGTTGATGCCGTCCAGCAGCACCGTCTGGTTGCCCACCGGCACGCCGGCCTGCTTCAGCCGGTCGATCGCCGCGGCGGCGTCCTCGGTCAGTTCCGTCGGATGGTTGAAGTGGGTGTTCACCCAGATCGGGTGGTACCGCTGCAAGAGATCGCACAGATCGTCGGTGATTCGGTAGGGCAGCTTCACCGGCATGCGCGACCCGAACCGGATTAGCTCCACGTGGTCGATGGCGCGGAGTCGGCCCAATAGCCATTCCAGGTTGTCTTCGTTGAACGTGAGCGGATCGCCCCCCGTGAGCAGCACGTCCCGAATCTCATCGTGCTCGGCGATGTAGTCGATAGCAGCCTGATGCTCGTCGGATCGCATGAAGAAATCAGCGTCCCCCACCATCCGCTTCCGGAGGCAGTACCGGCAGTAGATGGCGCACTCGGCGGTTACGCAGAAGGCGACCCGATCCTCGTAGTTATGAACCAGATTTTTGGCCGGCGAGTGCCCGGTCTCGTCCAGCGGGTCGAGTTCATCAACAAGATCGTCCCCGAGCTCGTCCATGGTGGGCACCACCTGCCGCCGGATGGGACACGACGGATCGGTCGCGTCCATCAGGGCGGCATAGTAGGGCGTAATATTCCACCGAAAGACCTCACTCGTCTTCTCGATGGCCTCACGCTCGTCGGGCGTCGGGTCGGTCCACTTTTCCAACGCCTCGGCGCTGTGGATGCGATTCTGCATCTGCCATCGCCAGTCGGTCCATTGCGGGTGGTCGGGCGTCACAGGCGGGTCGGAATCGGACATGAAGTGCAAACCACTGGAGTGATGCCTATTTATCGACGCTGATCCCGTACACGGACGGGGTGAAGAGGCCCCTGATCGCTGGACGATCTCGTATTGCGTGCGACCTCCTGTGTCTCCTGTGTGCTGCCGGATCAGCAGTCACGAATCACGGGTTCACGAATCAGGCTGGGGGTACGTGCCTACACGCCCGGTCCGCAAACGTTGCGTCGTCCGAGACCGAGATCCATCGACTCAATCGGAGACGCCCAGCCGCCGCAGGCCACGTGCGAAGACCTCCGCCAGGTAGCCCACGTAATCGCGCCCGAGAATGTCCGCCGTGATCGCAAACGTGTCGTCCGGCTTGAAGGTCGGCAGAGGATTGATTTCCAAAAACCAGACGCCGCCGTCGGCATCGACCCGGAAGTCGGCCCGCGCGAAGTCTCGACAGTCGAGCGTGTCGAACACCGTGCGGGCGTGCGCCTGCAGTTCTTCTTCCAGATCCGCGTCGAGCGTGCCCGCAAGATCGTAGTCCCAGTCGCGATCCGCCTGTGGGGCGCCGCGATGCTCCAGCGCATGCAGGCCGATGCCGGTGGAGGACTCCACCGCCCGCTGCAGCACGGGCAGCGCCTCCGGCGGGTCATGGCCCACCACCGCCACGGTGAACTCGCCGCCGCCCTCCACGAAGCGCTCCACCAGGGCGTCCTGTTCGTACGTGGCCGTGGCGCGGTCCACCGCGGCCCACAGCGCCTCGACGGTTTCCACTTTGCTCTCGGATGTGATGCCCTTCGAGGTGCCCTCGGAGCGCGGCTTGACGAACAGGGGAAACGGCGGCAGGTTAGCCGGGTCGGCATCCCCAGCGGCACCAACTACGCGGTGTGGCGGCGTCGGCACCCCGGCGGCCACCACCAAGTTCTTCGTCCACGCCTTGTCGAGCGTCACCGACAGCGTAAGCGCGTCGGACCCGAGGCACGGGATGCCCGCCATCTCCAGGAGAATCGGCGCGTAGGCCTCCCGGTTGCGGCTGTGAGCCCCCTCGGCGATATTGATCGCGGCGTCCAGCGCCAGGCCTGCGTCCAGCTGCTCGCGCAGGTCGAACGCCGTCCCGACCCGCACCGGCGTATGTCCCATGTGGCGGACCGTCTCGACAAGGGTCTCGACCGTCTCCGCCGGCTCATACTCCGCGTCGGCGTCGGACGGGTCGCCGTCCCGCCACGGGTAGGCGTCGAACGTGTCGTAGATAAGCCCAATGCGCATGGCAGAACCGAGAATTGGGGATGGAGCACCGTGACCTTAGGGGACTTGCCATCCGGAACGGAAGGGCCAACAAACCACCACCCATCTCGTTCACATAATCCCTATGATTTCGCGCAATGAGCTCGTCTCTCATGTCGCAAAAGGCTGTGATCGTACGCACCGGGCCGGACGGCCACGACGGCCTGGAGGCCCTGAACGTCGAACTGGAGCGGGGCTGGCGGGTGGCAAAGGTCAGTCCGATGGGCGGGGCCGACACGGCGGCGTCCGGCCCCACCCACGCCGCCCTCGTCATCCTGGAGCGTCGGGAGCGCCGCGACGCCACGCCCGCCGCCGCGGTGGCGGCCCTCGAGGAGCTGGAGGCCGAGTCGAGAGTTGCCGAGGACATCGTGGAGGAGGCCGATGACGGCATCGAGGGCAACGGCACCGACTCGCAATCGTCATCGTCCGCAGGAACGTAGATGCCGGGCCGTCGCCTCCGCTTCGATCCCGGAAACTTGTGCATGTCTCGACCGGGTCGATTCTGACAGTTTTTGCAATTTCCACTCGTACTTTTCGGTTCCCGGTCGGCGTGCTCGTCCTGCTGGCGTGTGCGCTACTGCTGTCGGGGTGCGACGTGGGCCCCCTGAACGCGCCGGAGGTCCAGTCCGGGGGCGATAACGGCGACCTCTTCGCCAGCTACGTTGCTCTCGGAAACAGCATCACTGCGGGGTTTCAGTCCGGCGGCATCAACGAGAATCTTCAGCGAGACTCGTACGCTGCCCTTCTCGCCGACCAAATGAATACACCGTTTGGTCTTCCGGTGCTCTCGACCCCGGGGTGTCCCCCTCTGAAGCAGATCTTTCCTCCGGAACGCATTTCCGACGTGGAGTGCGCTCTTCGTGAGTCGTCGGCATCGCAGGTTCGAAATGTTGCTGTTCCCGGTGCTCGGGTTCTTGATGCTCTTGCCAGTGATGTAGAACAGGGCGCGGATCCGAATGAACTGACGAACTTCATTCTCGGCGGCCAGACCCAAATCCAGGCCGCGACGGCAAGAACTCCGACCTTTGCGAGCATTCGGCTCGGCAACAACGACGTGCTCGGCGCCGCCCTTGCCGGAACCCCGAACCTGATTACTCCCCCCTCGGACTTCGAATCCAAATATGAGACACTGCTTGACTCCCTCGAAAACTCAGGCGCAGAAGGCGGTGCAATCGGGAATGTGTTTAATGTAACGCAGATCCCGAATCTCTCTCCCGGTGCCGCCTGCTTCGCCGCCAAAAACTCGGGGCAGCTTCCTCCCTCCATCGACGCGAACTCCGCGTTGGATGCCCTGAACGACCAGGGTCTCATTCCTCAGTTTCCGAATCTCAGCGAGGATTCCCCGACCTTCGGTTCTGTATTCAGCGAAGACGGCATCCACCCGAACTCGAAGACTCACCAGTTGATTGCGAGTAAGTTTATCGATGCAATCAACAGCGAATATGGGACCTCTCTTTCGAACGTTGATTCCCCCAGCTTCTAGCGCTGTGATGTATCCGAAGACACCGTGTCCGAAGTCATGGATCCGGCCGTCCCGGTATCGGGCATGACAGAGTCGGACTCCGCCGTCGGCCGAACCGTCGTGTCGGCGGCCGGAACCGGCGGGGCCGACGCTTCAGGCGTCTTCTGGAGGGGACCGGCCGAAGGCGCCGTGGCTGTGTCCGTCGCTGCCGTGTCCGTCGGCATGGCATCCGCCGCCGCGATCAGGATGGTGCCATTCTTCGTCTGCAGATCGACGGTCGCCTCCCCCGGCTCCAGTTGTGCGCTGTACTGCCCCCCCGCCCCCCGCGGCGAAAAGTACTGCTCCGTCAGCGACAGCCCCTGTGAGCGAACGTCCCCGGCCTCCGTCTCGGCGGTCAACTTTGCGGAGGCGTCGGGCGGCACCCGCAGCGTCACGTCGCCGTTGGCCGTGCGGAGCGACACCGCCGCGTCCGTCGGCAGCGCCGCGAGGTGCACCGTCACGTCCCCATTCCGAATCTCCACCTCCACGGAGTCCGTCGCCCCCTGAATGATCACCGGCCCATGCTCGTGCGTGACGGTCATCGGCCCGTCGACCCCCGCAATCGACACCGGGCCGCTGGACTTCTTCACCCGCAGCACCGTCGCCGTCGGCACCGTGCCGGTCAGATCGACCGTCGCAGTCCCCCCGCCGTTCGTCTCCAGCGTATAGGTGTAGGCCTCCTGCGTCCCCGACTCCGTGACGGCTACGTCGGCCAGCACCCCTCGCGCCGTCTCGGTGTCCTTAGCCCGTCCCCGCTTGACGAACTGAAGATCGGCCGTCGACTGCGCCGTTCCCTGCAGGTCGACCGACCCTCGAAAGCCGTCGAGCACGAGCGGGCGTCCGCTCGGCGCCACCGCCCGCGCCACCGTGTCCACGGCCGCCACCGAGCCGAGCTGAAACGTCCCCGCCTCGGTCTGGCTCACGTCGGACGTACTGGGCTGCTCACAGGCCCCAAGGAGCCCTGTGAGCACGAGCGCGGCGATCCACAAACGACACCAACGAACAAACACCATGAGTGGAAGCAGAGCTTGGAAAGCAGAAGAATGCGAAGAGGCGGGACGGCCCTGACGAGGCTGGGGTCCCCACGGGTCGTCAGTGCAATTCAATATTTTGAATGAAGCGCCGCGCCGCAAAGTAGGACCCGAGCCACCCCAGCAGGATGCCGGTCGCCACTAGGCCGCCCACGAGCGTCATCTCCAGATAAAACGGGGCGGGAGCCTTGTCCATCTGCTGCAGGAACAGCCGATAGCCGCCCCACACCGTGCCCGCCGCCAGGACGCCGCCCAGCGTCCCCTGCAGCCCCCCTTCCACCAGGAATGGCCGTCGCACAAAGCGATCGGTGGCACCCACCAGCTTCATGGTCCGGATGAGTAGGCGCCGCGCGTAGATGGTGAGCCGAATCGTATTGCCCACCAGGAAGATGGACGCCAGCACGACGATGCCCCCCAGCGCCGCCCCGATTGCACTGATCAACCGGCGGTTCTGCGCCACCCGCACCAGCAGGTCGCGGTTGAACACCACCTCGTCGACGCTGCGCCACTTCCCAATGGCGGACGCCATCTGCGACATGCTGTCGGGATTGGCGTGCGACGGCGCCACCTCGATGCGCACGGACGCCGGCAGGAACGTCGGGTCCTCAAACAGCGACGCCTCCTCCCCGAACTCGCGGCGAAAGATCTCCGCGGCCTCCTCGTGGGAGATGTAGGCGGTCTCGGCCACGCCGGGCAAGGTCTGAATCCGGGCGTGGAGCGCCTCTTGCTCCGCCTGCGTTGCCCTCCGCTCGATGAACACTTCCATCTCCCCCGCCTGCTGGCGCAGCATATTCGACACTACCTGCGCCTCGTACCCGACCACGGCAAAAATCCCGATCAGCACCAGCGCCACGGTGATCGCACTCGTGGACGCGAACGCCGCAAACTTCGCCCGCCCGAAATTGGCAAAGCCCTCGCGGATGAAATACGGAATCATGTCGACCGGAAACTGCCCCTTGAAAAATGCCGCCCACAAATGAACACCGGCAAGATAGGCAGGCGAACCCGGAATGGGAAACCAAACCGCCTGTCCACTCAGCTTCGTTCAGGCAGGAACCGGCCCTCTTCTCACCAACATGCTCCATGCTGCACGCGCCCGTGGAAGTATGGGCAGTCCAAAGGACATGAGAGCAGAGAAATCTCGCCCTCGTGTGGAACGCAGGCGTGACGACTCGACACAGCCCGGCATCCAACGCCCCCGATCACAAATCACGCCTCACAAATCACGCCTCACGAAATACGCAATACACAATCCTCTCCCCAGACGGCCCAACTGTTCCCCGACGCCCCCCTGCTCGACCTAGTGCAGCTTCAAACGATCTTTTGGGGAAAGCAGTTTGCTATTGCTCCACGCTCCAGCTTGAGGTATCTCGATTGCACAACGGACCAGTTGAAGCTGCACTAGATTTCGGTACCGCCCGCCTCCGGCACCGGCACCCGCTGCACCGCATCGGTCATCCAGCAGCCCTCGCACGGCGGCGTGGACTGCTGGGAGAGCTGGAAGAGGTACCCCACACGCGTTCCGTCTTCACTGACGAGAATTACCCCCATCCGCGCTACGCCGTCGTCAATTTGCGGTTTGCTGTAGGTAGCCCCCCGGTGATCGATCATCGGCGCGTACTGCGGCGTATCGAACAAGGTACGAAATCGAGAGAGCGGCCCGGTCGCCTCCTTGTTGGCCGGCGAGGCGAAGTTGAACGCGGCCTCGATGCCCGCTCCGTCGTACGGCGTATCGTTGTTACCGAGGGCCTGCACCTGCAGGCGAACCACTTCGGCGGGCGAGAGGGTCGTGTCCGGGGTGGGCAGCGAATCGGAGGGCATAGGCGCGGGGAAAGTACGGTCGGAGGCCGCTGTCCGTATCGGCTCGGCGGGGGCGGGCGTCGGCGCCGTGATCCCCACCGCGAGACACAGAAGCACTGTCCAGAAACAGAACGGGCGCATGGAGACGGTCGGGTCGGGGAGCAAGAGCGATGGTAAATGCGCTGCAACTTTACAACGCGTCCGGCGCCGACGGTTTTCAACCGCCCCGGTCCCACGACGAAGCGTACGCGGAACGTAACACGATTCCGTCTCCTACTCTCCATCGTCGGGGGCGTCCGGCGCATCGAGCGTCCCCCCGTAGGTCGCCCCGTGCGGGTACGAGCCCAGCACCTGCAGCTCGATCGTGATCTCGCGGAGATGGTCGAGCGCCCGCGCCACGGCCTCGTTCTCCTGCGCCCCGTCCACATCGATGTAGAACCGGTACCGCCCAGGCCGTCCCACTAGCGGTCGGCTCTCAATTTTGAGCAGGTCCAGCTCCCGTAGCGCGAAGACGGCAAGGCTCTTGAAGAGGGCCCCGGGCACGTTGTCCTGCAGGACGAACGCGAGCGAGGTCTTCTGCGAGCCGTTTCCGACCGGGGTAAGGTCCCCGTTCTCCGGCGCGATCACAAGGAAGCGAGTAAAGTTCTGCATGTCGTCCTCCAGCCCGTCGGCAATCACAGTGAGGCCGTACTGCTCGGCGGCCCGCTCCGAGGCAATGGCCGCCACCGTGGGGTCGCCGTCCTCTGCCACCGCGCGAGCCGCCCCGGCCGTGTCGGGCGTGGCCTCCGTGGTGGCCTGCGGCAGGTACGACCGCAGCCACGTGCGACACTGCCCGAGGGCCTGAGCGTGCGATCGGACCCTTGTCAATCCATCGAGAGTCGCCCCCGCCGGCGCCATCAGGTGATGCTGAATGCGAAGCTGCAGCTCCCCTACAATCGCGACGGAGTGGGTACGCAGGTGATCGTAATTCACCCGCACACTGCCGAACACGGCATTCTCAATCGGCACGACGCCGCGATCCACATCGCCGCGTTCGACGGCCTCGAACACGTCCTCAAAGGCCGTACAGGGCACCGGGGTCGGCGCCTCGAGCACCCGGTTGACCGCCTCTTCGCTGAAGGCCCCCGGCTCCCCCTGAAACGCAACGCGCATGCCCATCGTGATCGAACTGGTCTTCGTAACACAAAAGCGACGCAGGGCCCACACTTCCCGAACCCGCGCACTCCCACGAACCGGTGCAGCCCGCGTTCCCTCCTGTCTGCAAGTGGGCAGCGTGCTGCACTACGGCGCCGCAAGATCCACCACCACCGGCAGATGGTCCGACGCTACTCTGGTATCCTCCGCCCGCAGATTGTGGGCCGCCCGCTGCGCGTCCGAAAGCGTCGACGTGCGCAGAACGAAGGCATGCACCACCTCCGCCACGCTGTCGCTCACGAATGCGTAGTCGAGCCGTCCCGGCACAAACGAACTCCCCGGATCAGTCCAAGTCGTGTGCAGTGGTGCCCCGGTCTGACGGGGATTTACGTCGAGCAGCGGGGTGTCGTCCCAGTCCGGCGGCGCCCCCGGCCCGGACATCGTCGTGTCGACAATCGCACCCGTCCGCAGTGTGCGGGGCTGCTGTGGATCGCCGACGAAGTTCATGTCCCCGACGATCATAATCGGGGTCCCCGACGGCACCTCGAAGGGGCCCGCGCCGCGCGTCACCCGCCGCAGAAACGCCGCCACCCCGTCCACCACGCGCTGGCGCTGGACATTGCGCGACGGCGCGTCCTCCGTCGCCGGGTCGTTGCAGCACGGCGGGTGCATCACCACCACGAGGAGGGGCCGTCCCCAGACTGCCCGCGCGTTGAGCAGAAACGCACCGCTTTCGTACTGCCGGAAGCCCGCAATGGCGTGTGTATCCTCGATGGGAAAACGACTGCCGAGCACCAGATCCGGTCCCCGCTTGGCCCACGACCAGTCGGTCGGCAGGCCGAGCGACTCCTCCGCCGCCCGCCCCAGCTCGGCGGCCGTCTGATTGTAGACCTCCTGCAGGGCGACCACGTCGGGCCGGACGGCAGTTAGAATCCGGCGATACGACGCTCGTCGCCCCGGACCCGAAAAGGCGGCACGGTCCCGCTCGAAGTCATTTTTGACGTTGTAAGACAGCAGCCGCAGGTCCGCCGCCGCGGGCCGGTCCAGCGTCGGCGTGTCAGCGATCCGAGCAGTGTCGGTAAAGGCGTACCCGACGCCCCCCGCCGCGTCCGGAAGCCGATCCCCCGTCGTCGACCACGCCACCCGCATACGGTCGCCCGGAAAGAGTGCCGACCCGTCCGACTGCGCCCCTCGGTCGAGTGCCATCTCGAAGACCTCGGCGCGTACCGTCGGAAGGACGTGAAGCCCGAGGGCCGCGTGCCCAACAGCAGTGCCTCCGACCGTCCCCGACCGCTGCCCAAACGTCCACGACACGTCCGCCCCCAGCCCCAGCGTGTCGGTGCCCGTGCTCGGATCGTCGTCGGTATCCAGATGGAGGGTGAGCCGGTGTCTCTGCTGCAGCGAAATGGGTCGTCCAACCTCGATCCGAAGAAAGAGGTGGTTGTTGTCGTGTGCCACCCGGAGGCGCTCCAATGTCATGCCCGTTCCATCTCCCACGTCGTTGTGCCGCAGGGGCACGGACGCCCAGTCCGTGATCTCCCCATCCACGACAATCGGGGCGGGGTGACTGTCGTAGGCGAACCGGCGATCTTCCTGCTCCGCCCCGCCGCAGCTCAGAAGCACAGTGAGCACGAGCAGGACGAGCATCCGGCGTCGAGACTCTGTCATAACGGGAACGGGGGGACGATGCGAACATGCAATGATCGGGGGCACACCGTGGAGCCGCAGTCGGAACCCTGCGTTGCCACGTTCGACAACTCTCACGATCGGAACGGGGTTCGACAATCCACGCGTTTCCCTGAAGAGTGGACCGCTGCGAAACGCATTCAGACCCGCGTACTGGATGCCGTTCTCTGCATTGCCGGACCGCCATCCGGACCCGATGAGTCCCCTCATGACTCCCAACTCATGACTCATGACTCATAACTCATGACTCATAACTCATGACTCATAACTCAAAAAAGCAGATACTCTGGATTGCCCGCCACGCCAACCGCGAGGACTTCGCGAATCCGGGCTGGGGCGCCACCGCGGATCGTCCGCACGACCCCGGCCTCTCGACCGACGGCCGGAAACAGGCCCAGAAACTCGGACGGCGCGTAGCCACCCTCGACGTGGATCGCATCGTGGCTTCTCCCTTCCTTCGCACCGTCCAGACCGCCCACCACGTGGCCGAGGCGACCGACGATCCGGTGTCCCTCGAACCGGGCCTCGGAGAGTGGGCCAACCCCGACTGGTTTGACACCGCGCCGGAGCCCCTGCCCTTTTCCGAGCTGGCCGCCCGCTACGTACGACTCGTTCCCGACTGTGAGACGTGTCGCGAACCGTCGTTCCCCGAATCCAAGCACGAATCGCTGGCCCGCCTCGGCGCCACGGCCCAGTGCCTCACCGACCGGTATCCCAACGAGACGCTCCTCCTGATCGGGCACGGCATCACCGTTCTCGGCGTCCTGCACGGCCTTATCGGCAGCGACGTGCCCGACCCCGGCTGTCCCCTCGCCAGCCTCACGCAGGTAATCCGCAGCGACGGTGAGTGGGCCATCCGCACCCGCAACGACACGTCTCACCTCGAAAACGGCGCCCGAGCCACCGATCGGCTCGCCTGATCCCGGCAGCCCCCTTTCCCAACGATGTCTTCGGAAAAACGGGACCGAACGAGGAGCAGTCCACCCGAACGACAACGGAACCGGACCTTACGCGCTGCCAGTCGTCGATCCGGGCGACTCGGCGAGCTCGTGCAGCACTTCGAGGAAGAGCTGATAGGCATCCAGGGGATCTTCCGTCGTCGTGTTGTCAAGGCGGGCCGCCGAGAGTTGGCCGTGAAGCTCTGTGATGCGATGCGCGATAAGCGCAGATGGGGACCGCGCCGTGTCGTCTTTCCATTTCCGAAGCCGCCGACTGTCGACGGGCCCCACCGGAATGCGGCGGAGAATCATTGTGATGCCGGCCTGGCAACCAGGCTCCGTGCCGTTCTGAACTGCCTCCGAGACCGTCCCCCGACGAATCTGCTGGCTTGCGTGTTTGATCAAATGTCCCGGCACCTCGGGGGGCCCAAGGCCGATGGCCTCCGCAATGCGACGGAGTTGCCGATCCACCTCTGGCAGGAGCTCGATCCGTTCGATGCTTGCCGGAGGGGTCGACGGTGATCCCGACGGCGGCGCGATGGTCGCAGGATCCGCATCCGTCTGGGGTTGCGGAAAGAGTGACTCAGGAGCGGAATTCGATCCGTGATCCGGCGCGGGACACATTCCCGTCTCTGTTGACGATGAAGACACGCAGGAAGTGTCAGACACGATGTGGGGACATTCGTTCTACAGGGAGCCGATCTTTGAGGCTGTTCTGAGCCTACACGCTGAGGCCTTGAGCGCAACGGAACGAGAATGGGGGGGACCATCCCTCCGTTCTTCAGAGCCGGACAGCTCGGTGCTACCGATCCGTGAGTACGTACGGAAATTACTTTTCCCGAGGGCTTGGAGGCCGACCGGACTCGTCCGGCAAGATCTTGGGGATCTGTGTGACCTTACGAGATTAATCGCCGGAATGAGATTAATCGCCGGACGACTGATTTTTTCTCACGACTCGAACGGGAAAAGTGCACGCCCGACAATTCGGCCGTGCAGGCCGGCTCTTCCCTGTAGCCCTTCCCTG